>DATHRM010000284.1:0-1917 GCA_035465295.1 Woeseiaceae bacterium
TCACATATGAGGTCTATTGGACGTTCCCAAGTTGCTCGTGCGAATCGTCTCGATGCTCTCCAAGATGTGCTGACCCCCCAGCGAGGACGAGTACGCCCACGAGTACGTGCACGTCCACGAGTACGAGTACGTGCACGACAAGCCCGCTTCGCCGGGCTTTGAAGACACTGCTAGGGACTGTCTTCAAAGGGTCGGGCCGCAGGCCCGACCTCCGTCCACGTCCACGTCCTCGTGCACGTGCACGTACACGTGGAGGTCCTCGTCCTTCGGCGGCGGGGATCAGGCATGAGGTCTGTTAATGGCGAAGGAGCTGTGGTTGAAGCTCTTCGATGAACCGACTGCTTCGACTTCGCGACGACCAGTGGGCGCGCATCGAGCCGCTGCTGCCGCCCCAACTCCAGACGGGCGGGAGGCCGGCCAAGCCGCATCGGCCGGTGGTCGAGGCGATGATCTGGCTGCTACGCACCGGCGCTCCATGGCGCGATCTGCCTGCGGCGTACGGCCCCTGGCAGAGCGTTTACACGCGCTTGTCGCGGTGGTCGAAGTCAGGGGTCCTGCAGCGACTGCTCGAGGGACTGGCCCTGGAACGTGACGACGAGGGCTTCCTCATCGACGCGACGATCGTACGAGCGCATCAGGACGCATCCGGTGCGCGAAAAAGGGGGGCGCGCAGGAGATCGGGCGCTCGCGCGGCGGACCGTCGACCAAGCTGCACGCTCTCGTCGACGCACTCGGCAATCCCGTCCGATTCGCCCTCACGCCTGGGCAGGCGCACGAGATGCGCGTCGCCGACGAGC
The DNA here is from genome assembly GCA_035465295.1 of Woeseiaceae bacterium. GTDB lineage: Bacteria > Pseudomonadota > Gammaproteobacteria > Steroidobacterales > Woeseiaceae > UBA1847. The sequence continues at coordinate 798 of DATHRM010000284.1, forward strand.
TGCTCGGCGACATCCACGACGCCTACGTCGTGGGCGACTCGGCCTACAGCTCCCGACGCCTGGTCGACGCGCTGAGCGAGCGCGGCTGTGAGGTCGTCATCCCGTCGCAGCCGACGCACCGCTGCCGCCCATTCGATCGCCACATCTACCGCGACCGCCGCCTGGTCGAGAACTTCTTCCAGCGCATCAAGCGCTTCCGACGCATCGCGATGCGCTTCGACAAGCTCGCTCGCAACTACCTTGCCTTTGTACAGTTGGCCAGCGTGCTCGTCTGGCTCCTGTGACGAATCCGCGGGCTCGGACTGCCGATACGAGCGCATGCTCGACCACGAACGTCTCGACGTCTATCAGGCCGCCGTCCAGTTCCTCGCTCTGACCCACGCCGTGCTTCAACGCTTGCCTCGCGGCAACGCCAAGATCGCCGACCAGCTCGGACGCGCCTCCCTCTCCATCTCGGTCAACATCGGCGAGGGCACGGGCAAGCGCAGCAAGAACGACCGCGCTCGCTTCTATGAATACTCGCGCGGCTCCGCGATGGAATGCGGCGCGCTGTTCGACGCCCTGTGCGTCATGGACCTCGTCGACGAAGAATCCCACGCCAAGGCCAAGGAGCTGCTCGTCCGCATCGTGTCGATGCTCTCCAAAATGTGCTGAGGGCGTCGAGGACGACCACGTGTACGTGCACGTCTACGAGTACGTGCACGTGCACGTGCACGGAGCCCGGCTGCGCCGGGCTTTGAAAACACTCCCTAGGGACTGTCTTCAAAGGGTCGGGCCGCAGACCCGACCTCCGTCCACGTCCACGTCCTCGTGCACGTGCACCTACACGTATTGGTCCACTTCCTCGGCGTGGGATCACATATGAGGTCTATTGGACGTTCCCGAGTTGCTCGTGCGAATCGTCTCGATGCTCTCCAAGATGCGCTGACCCCACATCGAGGACGAGTACGTGCACGTCCACGAGTACGAGGACGTGCACGACAAGCCCGCTTCGCCGGGCTTTGAAGACACTGCCTAGACCCCAAACAGGTCGACGCATGCGCGCTTCGCGCGCGGCACGGGAGCAGAGCGCTTGTTCAGCGCTCGAGGAGGCGGAGCGTTCCGAACGCGTCGGGCTCGT
>DATHRM010000285.1:0-1955 GCA_035465295.1 Woeseiaceae bacterium
GCCTCGTTGATGTCGGGGTCGTCCATGTCCGCGGATTCGAGCTGCACGGTCACCGTGAGTTTCGCCCCGGCGATGCCGGCCGCGTCGGTTTCGAGCCGGACGTCGAATCGGTCGAAGCGACCGCGCAGGGCCTCGCCCTCCCACGTGGGCTCGAACAGCAGCTCGCTGCCTTCCTGCGACCGCCATTCGCCGGCGAGTGCGCCGTGCGCGCACGACATAAGAATCAGCAGATTGGCGATTCTTGCCATGATCAGTCCTTGTGGCGTCTCCCCGTCAGCATGCGACGCAGCACGTCATCGTGCAACAGGAAATGATGCCGCAACGCGGCAGCGATATGCACGATGACGACCACCAGCAGCGTCATGACCAGGGCTTCGTGCGCGTCCTCGGCGGCCTCCTGCAAGGCCCGGTCGGTTGCGATGAAATCCGGCATCGGCACCAGGAAGAAGGCCTTGAACGGAACCTTCGACGAATCGCTCACGAGCCAGCCCGACAGCGGCACGGCGAACATCAGCGCATACAGCGCCCAGTGCCCCAGCGACGCGAGTACGGGCTCCCAACGCGGTGTGCCCGCCGGGGGCGCCGGCGGCGGGTTGCCGAAGCGCCAGCCCAGCCGCAACACGGCCAGCACGAAAATCGTCACGCCAATCGACTTGTGCCAGACGAAGAGATCCAGTTTTGCCGGCGTGAGCTTCATTTCCTCGGCAACGCTGCCAATGACGAACTGGGCGAGGATCAGCGCCGCGATCAGCCAGTGGAACCCCCGCGCGACTGCGCCCCAGGTATCGGCTGAGTTGCGAACGCGCGGCGTCATTGTGGATAAACAGAAACCGGTTGACCGAGCGCATCCCAATCGGGCTCGATGCCGAGGCCCGGCTCGTCCGATGCCTGCATACGGCCGTCCACGCGCTGCGGCGCGCCGGTCGCATTGCGGACCGTGACATAGCTGTTGAAGTCGGTGGCGGAGAATCGCAGCGACTCGGGCGTCGAATGGGCCAGGTGAGCAATCGCCGCCGTGATGATGTCGCCGCCCCAGCTGTCCTCGATCGTCATGGGAATGTTGAACGTCACGCAAAGGTCCCGAATCTGGCGCGCCTTCGACAGGCCGCCGACCTTCGAGATCTTGAGATTGATCACGTCCATGGCGCCGTCGGTGTGGCCGCGCAGCAGTGCTCCGATGTCCGTGATGTTTTCGTCGAGGATGAACGGCAGGGCGGTTTTCCGCCGGACCGTCAGGCAGTGCTCGTACAAGCGACACGGCTGCTCGATGTAGACGTCGCGATCGCGAACCGCGTTAACGACCCGCAGCGCATCGTCGACCCGCCAGCCGGTGTTTGCGTCGGCGACGAGCACTTCCCCCTCCGTAAGCACGTCGGCTGCTCTATGTATGCGCTCGATATCGTCAGCCGGGTCGCCGCCGACCTTGAGCTGGAATTTCGTGTAACCGTCCGCGCGATGCCCTGCAACGTTCTCGGCCATCTCAGCGGCCGGGCGCTGGCTGATTGCGCGGTACAGCGCCACGCTGTCGCCGAACCTGCCGCCGAGAAGATCGCACACCGGCTTGCCGCAGACCTTGCCGAGGAGGTCCCAGCAGGCCATGTCGACGGCAGACTTGACGTAGGGGTGCCCGAGAAGCGCCCGGTCCATCAGCTGGTTCATCGGCCCGACGGCGGTCGGGTCCTCGCCGATGAGCGTTGCCGACAATTCCGCGATCCCCGCGCGCGCGCCGAGCCCGAAAGCCGGCAGGTAGAATGGCCCGAGGGGGCATACTTCGCCGTACCCCGACAAGCCGGCGTCGGTACGCAACTCGACGACCGTGCTGTCGAATACCTCGACGTACTTGCCCTCCGACCACGAATACCGGCCCTCGACCAGTGGCAGGTCGACCTGGTAGACGCGGATTTCGGAAATCTTCATGACTCGAACTCTACCAGCAGGTCTTTCGCATCGAACTG
>DATHRM010000286.1:0-5807 GCA_035465295.1 Woeseiaceae bacterium
ACGACCATGGAAATACGTATTCGGGGCGATTACAGCGAGATCGTCGACACGAAGCTGATCACGGACCACCCGGACGTCTACAGCTGGCAGCTCGATTCGATCAGCTTCGAGCCCGGACGCGCGGCGGAGCCTGGCTCGCGCTGAATCAGTTCGGCAGCTCTTCGACGGCTCTCTTTGCCTCGTCGATCGCGACGTGTGTATAAGCTTCGGCGCCCGCATCGGCGTTGGCGATCGCGATATTGCCGAAAGGCCGGCGCGCAATCTCGTGCGGCGCTTCCCCGTTGGGCCATGCGGGGTCCCACAGATCGAGGTAGCCATACGCATAGCCATGCGGCCAGCGGTTGACCGTGATCGCAAGGATGTCGTCCTGCACGTCGAATCCCGCGGGACCCAGCATGCCGTCGAGGACGGTACGCACCTCGCGCTCGAAGTCCTCGAAGGTCATAGCCAGCAATAATGCTCGGGAGGCGCGGTGCTGTTCCTTCACCGGCACGCTCGAATCGGGCGGCGCAATCGAGCCCCAGAACATGATCGGCACCGTACCGGAATCGTTCCATTCGTGGCGGTAGCCGGCCGTGTTCACGCCCTTCACGACCCAGACGGCGCCGTGCAGCCGGCCGGGGCAGTAGGCGCCGGACAGGTTCAACGCGTCGATGGCCTTGCTGTTGCGCAACAGTACGTTGGTGACGAGGAGCGGCCGCTTCACCTGGTATTTCTGCGCGTCTTTTTGCGCCTCGGGCATGTCGGGGCAGAGGTGCGGGATAATGGCATGCCAGCACGCCAGCACCGTGTGTCTCGCATTCACGCGCAGCACGCGGCCATCGTTGACATACGTGACGCTGGTCCCGCCCTTGCGTTCGGCGACGTTGATTACGGTCGATTCGAGTCGCACGCGAACCGGAGCGCCGGCGGCATCCAGTTTCGAATAATCGAAATGCGCCAGCGCGAGATTGGAAGCATCGGCGTTGGGCGCAACCGCAGGAATCAGGGCGCGAACCAGCAGCCGCGCGATCGAGGCGTTGCCGTCTGGGAACATGGCGACGTCGCCGCCCGCGTCGGTGGCCCCGGAGCCGCTCAGGTGCTGTGAGCCGAGCAGGTGCGTGATGGGCACACTGGCACCGATGCATTCGGCCGCCGACAGGCTGTCGGCCCCGACACCTGCGTAACCATGCGTGACCCTGATGAACAAATCGGCCGCTTCGTCCGTCAGCCCGCCGTATTTCTTCAGGAAGTCCGTGTAGCTGATGCCGCGCAGCAGCTCCCGAACTTCCGGCTCGGACTTGCCGGCGAACACATTTTCGCGCCGCGCGTAAAACGTCTTCAGCGATTCGCGGGATTCTTTGCTGATCGGGAAGCGGTCGATCGCGGCGTCGAGGTCGGTCTCGCGCCCGGCACGGAAGCTGAAATCCTGCACGAGTTCGTCCCGGCCGTAGGTCGCGGCGTCGAAGAACAGCGCATGCTTGCCTTCAGGCCCGCTGCCGTAACGAAACCGGTAACCCTCGAGCAGGGTGTCGATATCCACGCCGAGCTCCTGGAAAAGCTCGTTGACGGTATCGCTGAACAAGGGGTATTCGAGGTTCATAGTGCCGCCCCAGGACAACCGCATCCGGCCACCCTGGTGGAATTCGTTGCGCTTGGCGTGTCCGCCGAAGTCGTCGTGGTTCTCGAGGATCAGGATGCGGGCGTGCGGGCCGAAGCGCTTGCGGTAATAGTACGCGGCCGCGAGACCGCTGATGCCGCCGCCGACGACGACGAGGTCATAGGTCTCGTCCAGGTCGAGCGGGGCAGGAAAGCTTTTCCCCTCGCGCGCCAGGGCATGTGCAGCTTCGAAAGCGCCGGGATGCGAGCCGCGCATCCCGGTGCGCACCGGCGGGTAGTTCGCGCCGGCCGGCGCCGCTGTGCTGCTGGCGGCATGCGCTGCCAGGCCGGCCGGCAATGCGAGGCCCAGCGAGGCGAGCGAGAGATCGTGGATGAAGTCGCGCCGGGTGATGTCCCGGTCCATGCCGAGCAAACGGTCTTTATTTTTCATCGGCCTGAGTATATTGCGGCAGGCAACAAGGAGTCGACGTCCGGGTGACCAGCTAAAGGAAAAATGGCGCCCGGGCAGCTGACCCGGCCGACCCGTAGATACAATCGACGGCCCGCTAGGCGGGACCGGTCATCTGGCGCAGCAGTTGATCAAGCGCCGCCTGCCACTTCAACGGCTGCCCGGGGAGGTCCTCGCGTCGATCGCTGTTCACGAGTTCATTGATTGCCGTTGTGTCGATCTCTTTGCCGGTCTTGAACACCTGGACCCAGAACGGTGTGTCGTACCCCGCGATGCCTTCGCCGCCGGCACGAACAAGGTTGCCGTTTGCGTCAAACAATGCGCCGGTCAGCGCGATAACCTCGATGGGACCGTCGACCGAAGAGAAAAACCGGACGGGCACCTCGTAATTGGTACCGAGCACGACCTTCTTCCCGAAGTAGCCGCGATCCGCTTTCGGGAACTGCGTGAATGCGAGTTGCACGAGCAGTATGTGCGACGCCTGGTGCTGCTCCGCCAGCGCGACGACCGCCGCTCGCCAGGTTGCATTCGGTTTGATGGAGTGAAGAATCATCGGGGAATATTCTGCATGGAATTCCCGTTCGATACCGGTGCCGGCCGGGGCCGTCTCGCCATCGAGCATCCCGAGGTAGACGACCGGTCCGCCGACGGCGGGCAGGGTGTGCGACGCGGCATAACGGCAGCATTCGTGAGTCGCGAGCGATGCATTCAGTGCGCCCAGGAGAGGCTGCAATGCCGCTCCGCGCCCTGCGAGGTTGAACGGCTCGCCGCTTTCCGGATCGAGCGCAACCGGGACCACGACAACCGGCCCGTGATTGGCAGGTTGCCTGTACGATACGTAGAACGCAGCATCGCGCAGGCGATCGGTGCGTCCCACCGAGGCTTCGTCGAGCGCCGCGCAGGCCGCCAGCCCCAGGCAAAGCGGCACCAGGAACAGCACGGGTGCCCGGCGAATGGTCAACGTAATGCATTGGCTCACGGGAGAACCTCGAAATGACGACCGGTGGGTCGGCCCGGTGCGATATTCTGCTCGTTTCGCTGCAGGCTGCAATATAATTAACGCTATAGTTTTCAATGGTTTAGGTAAAACGGGTGTGCGACAAGCAGTGTCGTGTGCCATAAGCAGGCTATCCGCAGAGCGCACATGAAAGAGCACACAACGGGAGTGGGCCGTGGACTGTGGTGGATACTGTTCATCGCCGGCATATCGGCCGCGACATCCTGGTGGGCCTGTTAAATATCGTCGGCGGCGAAGTTCACGAGTACGCGAAGCTGGGTGCTAACGCCGTGATCGCGACGCGATTCACGACGTCCGTATTGATGGGTGGTGCGGCCGAGCTTCTGGCGATAGGGACCGCGGTCGTGGTCGAAGACGAATAAGCGGGAATTCTGATATGGCTATGCCGGGCCGACCTGGGGCGTCGTAAATACTGCGGCGAGGCCTCCGCCAGTCGTGCGGAAGTTTGTCGTTTGTCCGCGGTACATCCGTGCACCGAGCAACTGGATCTCGCCGCGGTACACGTAACAGCGGATATCGACTTTGTACGTATGCATGGCACCGTCCGTGACCAGCAGGCGCTCGCCCGGCGGAACGAGCGCCTGGGCAACGTAATCCGATTGCAGTATCGATGACCAGGTCTTCTTCGTCAGCTTGGCTCCCTTGTACGTGCCGCGGCTGCCATGGCCTGACGTCGGCTTGAAGAACAGGCGGCGCCGGTCGGCCCACAGTTCGGCAGCGTTGTCCGCAGTCACCGCGACCGTCCGCGGAACTGCCGCCGACAGGCTTTCGACCACGTCGCCAGGGACGCCCATTGTCCGCAGCTTCTCCGCATCGCTCAGCACCGTCAGGTTGCGCTTGTTGGCATACAGTGCATGGGCCCGCGGGCCGGGGGTGAACACGGCGGCGCCGGCAGTGAAGGCTTCGCGGAGCGTTGCACATGCCGGCGACTGCAGATAGAAATCCGTCAGGCGGTTGTAGACGAGATCGACGGTCCTGCCGCCGGCGGCCAGCTTGTCGTCGTGCAACGTGAATTCGCGGGGATCCAGGATGAGCGCCTCGATTCCGTGGCCGGCGAACATTTCCCGAAACAGGTCGAATTCCGGACTCAGGTACTGGGCCTGGGGATCCTCGTCGACAATCGCAATGCATGCGAGTTCGTCCTCCGGCCATCGTGCCCGGAATTCTTCCCGGAACATTTCGACGAACACCTGCTCCATGTCATCGATTCCTTTCGGGCCTGGAAAGAAATCCCCGACTTCACGGCAACAGGCTTGCTGGGCCGATGCGACGTGCTGCAGGAGCAATGCGCCGCCGGCATTCGTGTTGACCTCGATCAGCCGCGGGCCGTCAGTTGTCAGGTGAAAGTCGTAACCGAAGAACACGCCGTGAGACGCGTCGCTGCGACTGGCAATGTCCGGTGCCCACGTGAGGACGGTCTCCCGATAGGGCGCGAGCGAGACGACGTGTTCGATTGCATCGATGACAGACTGCATAGCCGCGATGTGCTCGGGCGCGACGAATATTGGGAATTCAGCCAGCAGGTTGGGGTGCGACTCATGCAGCCGGGCGTAATAACCCGGCTCCCCGAAACCGACCGCCAGTGACTGCTCGAGCTTCCGCTTGTCGATGGCAATGCACTGACAGCTTCGATTTAGTGTGTCGGCGAGCGTCCGGTCAGGCATCAAAGTACCGCAGGCGGTCCGTCGTATTGATTGCTGAGTATATGAAGCGGGCCGAACGTTTGCCATGTCCGGTCGCGTGCCTGCCTGCAGTCGGCAAATCGGCTACTATTAATATCCATCAATCACGTGCGGAGACAGGCATGAAATCGTTGTCGGTGTCCGTCGCTGCGATGCTCGTTGTATCCGGCTGCAGTGGAGGCGGTGATTCAATCTACGATCGGGCCAGGGGCGCAGGCTCGGGGGTTCTGGCGGGTGAAATCGTACCGGTAATTGAGAGCGTGGGGATATTCGTATGGGGCGAATCCGGTAATCAACTTTGCCACCAGTGGTCGGTAGCGAGGCAAAGTGAATCCGGCTGGTTTTACGGCACCAACTACCCGTGGTCATCGGCAGACATCTATGTTTTGCCCGCACCGAACGACCCCTTATCAGTCATTGCAGCCGAGAATTTTGAATTCACAAAGGGCTCTGTAGAAGCCTTCGTGGGAGACACCGTGTTCTTCCGCGGCAGAAACGGTTTCTTCGGTGCGTGGTCAATCGAGGCAATCGAAGGTCGCGAGGATGCGGTGCTTTCCGGCACCTGGTATTTCAGGGCCGGCGGCGGAGGGAATTTCACCAGTGCGATCGAAGCTGGTGGCGTATCGGCCTACGATCCGGACGTTGGCGTCTGCGATGGATACTGACAGCCACCTGGCCCAAGGACGATTATCCGGGATCGTTCGTGTTCCATAGCGTTTAAATTCTAATTCAGCACTACCTGACTACAGCCCGTAGTCACGGCGGTTCATTTTGCATATTCGGGAAGAGGGTGGTGAGGCAATGCCCGGGTAGATCAGCTATTTGATGAAGCCACGGGTCCTCGCTTCCTCCGAGAAGCCATGGATGACCTCCCGAAAAACCCAGGATCGCCGGGCTGCCAATAACTCAAAGGAGAAGTACTGATGAGAAAGCCCGTAATCGCAGTGGTGTTATCGGTAATGGCGTTGTCCCTGGGGACAACATCGCTTGCATGGAATTTGGGGGCAAGGTATGTAAATGCCTTGAGGTTTGAAAAGGACGGCACAATTTTATTTACTTT
>DATHRM010000287.1:0-4248 GCA_035465295.1 Woeseiaceae bacterium
ATGTGATCGGCGGGTATGCCCAGTTCGAAGAGCGTTTTCGTCACCGCCTGGATCATCGTGTCGGGCCCGCAGACGAACGCTTCGTCCGGTTCGAGCCCCCTGCAAAAATGCGCGTACAGCTCGCGCACCTTGTCGACGTCGAGCCGGCCGGCCGCGATCGGGAATTCCTGGTCTTCCCGGCTGAAGACGAAATGCAGCTGCAGGCGCTCCGGGTAACGGTTTTTCAGCGCATACAGGTCTTCGATGAACATCGTTGTCGCCTGCTTGCGGTTGCCGTAAAACAGCACGAAACGGCTGTGCAGCTCCGATTCGAGAATCGACTTGATCATTGACAGTATCGGCGTGATGCCGCTGCCTGCGGCAAACCCGAGGTAGTCTTTCGCGTTTCCCTTGTCGAGGTTGACGTGAAAGTGACCGGCCGGCGGCATCGCATTCAGCGTGTCGCCGACTGCCAGCCGGCTCGCGGCATGCTCCGAGAACGCTCCGCCGGGCTGCACGCGGATGCCGATTTCCAGCGGGCGCTCGTCGACCCCCGAGCAGATGCTGTAGGTCCGGCGCAGCTTCTCGCCGCCGACAGTGATCTCGAAGGGCAGGTGCTGCCCGGGCAGGAACTCGTAGTCGCTCTCGAAGTCCGCGGGCACGGCGAGCGCAATGCGCACGGAGTCCGTGGTCTCGGGCCCGATTCGTTCGATCTTGAGAGGATGGAACTGCTTCATTCAGATGCACTTGAAGTATTCGAAGGGCTCCAGGCATTCGCTGCAGCGGTACGAGGCCTTGCACGCCGTCGAGCCGAACTCGCTCACGCGTTCCGTCGCCGTCGAGGCGCAGCGCGGACAGGCCACCTTGCGCTCGCCGCGCAGCAGCGCACGCTTGCCGGCGCCTCTCTCCGGCGGCGCTATGCCGTAGTTGCGAAGCTTTTCGCGGCCGGCGTCCGTAATCCAGTCGGTCGTCCAGGGCGGCGACAATACCCGCTTTATCTCCACATCGTCGACACCGTGATCGTGCAGCGCATCCAGCACGCTCTTCTCGATTACCTCGGTGGCCGGGCAGCCCGAGTAGGTCGGCGACAGCGCGACAGTCACCCGGTCACCGACGTCCACGTCGCGGACGATACCGAGATCGGTAATCGACAACACGGGAATCTCGGGATCAGCCACCTGGCCGAGCCAGCGCAGTATCTCGTCCCGGCTGTAGGTGGCCGCTACCAACTCGCACCCGGATGCGAACGCTGCAGGTATTGCATCTCGGCAATCATGTAGCCGAGGTGCTCGGTATGCCGTCCGGCCTTACCGCCCGACGCCATCCAGCCGCTCTCCGGCATGTCCAGCGTAGCGTTGATGAGTATCGCGTCGATGTCCGCGAGCCAACGCCCGCGGAGCTCGCCCAGGTTCGGGCCGCCCCACGCTCTCTCCACGATGGTGTCGATCTCGTCTGCCTCGAACATCTCGCCCGTGTAACGCCAGAGCGCGTTCACCGATTCCTGCACCCGCCGATGGCTCTCCTCGGTACCGTCGCCGAGCCGTACGAGCCACTGCGTATTGTGGCGCAGGTGGTAGCGGATTTCCTTTTCGGCGCGTGCAGCGATTTCCGCGACCCGCGCGTCCTCGCAGCCAACCAGCGCCTCGAGCTGCGCGAAATAGAACAGCTCGAACAAGACGAGCTTCGTGATCGAGTCGCCGAAATGGCCGTTCGGCTGCTCCAGCAACAGCAGGTTGCGGAATTCGTGCTCGTCGCGAAGAAACGCGAAATCGTCCTCGCTGCGGCCCTTCCCTTCCAGGTCGCCCGCGTAGGTGTAGAACATGCGCGCCTGCCCGAGGTAGTCCAGCGCGAAGTTCGCATTCGCCAGCTCCTCCTCGAGCTCCGGGTAGGCGGCAACGAGTTCGATCATGCGCTGGCCCAGCACCAGCGCGTTGTCGCCCAGGCGCATTACGTAAGCAAGCAGTGCGCTGTCCTTGTTCACAGGTTGTCGACCCCGTCGGGCATGTCGTAGAACGTGGGATGCCGGTAGATCTTGTCCTCGGCCGGCTCGAAGAACGCGGCCGTCTCCGCCGGGTCCGAGGCCACGATCTGGCTGGACCTGACGACCCAGATGCTTACGCCCTCGCTGCGGCGCGTGTAAGTGTCGCGCGCGGCATCCAGCGCCATCTGGTCGTCGGCGGCGTGGATGCTGCCGGCGTGCCGATGGCTGAGCCCCGACTTGCTGCGGATGAAAACCTCGTACAACGGCCATTCCTTCTCGGACATTCGACTATCCTCTATGCGGCGTCTTTTGCGGCATGCTTTTCGGCATAAGCGCGCGCGGCTTCGCGCACCCAGGCGCCGTCCTCGTGGGCCCTGCGCCGCTTCTCCATGCGTTGCCGGTTGCACGGGCCGTTGCCCGCGAGCACGTCGTGAAATTCCTGCCAGTCGATTTCGCCGTGCCGGTAGTGTCCGGTCGTCTCGTCAAACGCGAGTTCGTCATCGGGCACCTTCAGGCCCAGGAACTCGGCCTGCGGCACGGTGACGTCGATGAACTTCTGGCGCAACTCGTCGTTGGTGAATCGCTTGATTTTCCATGCCATCGACTGCGCCGAATGCTTCGAGTCGCGGTCCGAAGGGCCGAACATCATGAGGGACGGCCACCACCAGCGGTTCAGCGCGTCCTGGGCCATCGCCTTCTGCTTTTCGGTACCGTTGCAGAGCGCCACCAGGATGTCGAAACCCTGGCGCTGGTGAAAACTCTCTTCCTTGCACACGCGGATCATCGCCCGCGAATAAGGTCCGTACGAACAGCGGCACAGCGGGATCTGGTTCATGATCGCCGCACCGTCCACCAGCCACCCGATCGCGCCGATGTCGGCCCAGGTCAGGGACGGGTAGTTGAAGATGCTCGAATACTTCGCTTTGCCGCTCAGGAGATCCGCCACCATCTGGTTCCGGGAAACGCCGAGCGTTTCCGCCGCGCTGTACAAATAGAGCCCGTGGCCGGCCTCGTCCTGGATCTTCGCGAGCAGGATCACCTTGCGCTTCAGCGTGGGCGCCCGCGTCAGCCAGTTGCCTTCCGGCTGCATGCCGATGATCTCGGAGTGCGCATGCTGGGATATCTGCCGGACCAGCGTCCGGCGGTAGGCCTCGGGCATCCAGTCTTTCGCCTCGATTTTCTCCTCGGCGTCGATGCGCGCCTGGAATGCGGCGAGCTGTTCGGGCGTCTCCGCGCGCTGGCGCGCGCCTGCCGCCTTGTCTTTCTGGTCAAGACCTTGTGTGTACATGATTCAACCTCGAATCGGCCGTAGGAGCGCCTCTTGAGGCGCGATCCCGGGGCAGAAACCGGTCGCGGTCCGAGGACCGCTCCTACAGCAGCTGCCCGGTGGGGCCGTTAATCTGTCACGGTTTTCGACAACTTTCAATGCAGTTTGTATCACTTTTTTTCAGCCACGCGGGCGAGCAGTGCCTCGCCGCGGCTTGCCGAGCGACCGTGGAACATGGCGACGACCTCGTCGCGCTGGTTGCGAACTTCGACGGTGTAAAAGCCGCTATTCCTGCCACGGTAGTCCTCGCGGGCAAGCGCCCGCAATTCGTCACCCAGGCGCGCCGGCCGCAGGAAATCGATGCTTGCCGCGGCCGCGAAGGTCAGGTCGTCATAGCCGTTGCACGCGAATGCGAATGCCGTGTCGGCCAGCGTGAACAGCAGGCCGCCGTGGCAAACATCGAAGCCGTTGACCATATCCTCCCGAACGGTCATGTACGCGATCGCCCTGCCCGCTTCGGGGATGTCCACGCGAATGCCGAGCGCTTTCGATGCCGCGTCGTTTTCGTACATCGCCTCGGCGCAGCGTTGTGCCGTTTCGGTACCTTCCATATCAGGCGCTTTTCCTTTGTTTCGCATTCGCATCCCCCAGCCCGCCGAAACGCTGCAGGTAGCTTCCGGACGGCGGGGGCAGCGGGCCATCGGCTGTTTCCATGACGTCACTCAGGTAGTCGTCGGCCGGCGCGTGCAGGCCGCGGTAGAGATTCCGGCAAAGCTGGTATGCGGCCGTGCCGTGCCAGCCTGCCGGCAACAGTTCCTGCGGCAGCTGCGGGTCGCGAAGCAGCACTTTACGATACTCCTGTATCAGCAGCGTGCGCGTGACGAAAGCGGTGTGCGGATCGACCTTCCGCGATTTTTTCAGGGCTGCGTAAAGCGGCCGGTACAACGCCACGAATCTTTCGTACCGGGCATCGATATCGTCGAGATTCCATGCGGACGCCGCCAGCTTCCGCATGCTCGCG
>DATHRM010000288.1:0-5462 GCA_035465295.1 Woeseiaceae bacterium
TCCAGCTGCCTGACGGTCGCATCGAAAATTGGCGCGATAGGCACGACGTCATAATTGAACCCCATCGTCTCGGCCTGTTGCGCCGCGTCTTCCTGGCTGATGGTGCTCGTATAACGGAACGGCATCATGACGGTACGGACCTTGTCCGCGCCGATCGCATCGCAGGCGATGGCGGTCACGAGCGCCGAGTCGATGCCGCCTGACAGGCCGATAATGACGCCCGGGAATCCGTGTTTACGCACGTAATCCCGCGTCCCGGTGACCAGGGCGTTGTACACGCTTGCTTCCGGCGACAGGGGTTCGGCGACCTCGCCCCGCTCGGGTTCGACGCCGCTGCCCGAGCCGCGCAGGACGATGCGGTACAGGCCCTCCTCGAACGGCGGCGCGCGGAAGCGAATATCGCCGTCGGCCGACATGGCGAACGAACCGCCGTCGAACACGAGCTCGTCCTGTCCGCCGACCATGTTCAGGTAAACGATCGGAACGTTGCTCTCGCCGGCGCGAGCCGCGGCAACGCGCTCCCGGTTTTCCTGGCTGCGTGTCTGGTAGGGAGAGCCGTTGATGGCGACGATGACCTCGGCCCCGGCGGCCCTGCTGGACGAGATCGGCGCCTGGCGCCAGATGTCCTCGCAGATAGTGAGACCGATGCGAATGCCGTTGAGCTTGAAGACGGCGGGCGATTTACCTGCCGTGAAGTAGCGTTCCTCGTCGAAGACCGCGTAGTTCGGCAGGCACCGCTTGCGGTAATGACAGAGATACTCGCCGTCAGCAATTACCGTGCAGCTGTTGAATCGCTCGTCGCCCTGGTATTCGGGAAAGCCGACGAGCATGGCGATGCCCGATACGCTCGAGCGGATTTCATCGAGCGAACGCTCGACCGCGTGCCGCAGGCCGGTGTGAAACAACAGGTCCTCGGGCGGATACCCGCAGACACTCAGCTCCGGAAATACGACCAGGTCGGCCTGGAGTTCGTCGCGGGCTTTTACGGCCGATTCGATAATTCGCTCGGTGTTGCCCTTGACGTCGCCGACGACGAGATCGAGCTGAGCGAGCGCGACGGTGACCGTGTTGTTCATCCCGGCACTCGAGCAGTGCTAGCCGCCAAGCATCTCCTGCATCTTGCTGCCCAGTTCCGCGGGCGAGCGAACCGTGGCGACGCCGGCCGCATCCAGCGCCTCGAACTTGGCGTCGGCCGTACCTTTGCCGCCGGCAATGATCGCGCCCGCGTGTCCCATGCGCTTGCCCGGCGGCGCCGTGACGCCGGCGATGTACGCGACGACCGGCTTGGAGACGTTGGCCTCGATGTACTCGGCAGCGGCCTCCTCGTCGGAGCCGCCGATCTCGCCGACCATCAATACACCGTCCGTTTCCGGGTCCGCCTCGAACAGCTCCAGGCAGTCGATGAAGTTCATGCCGCGTACGGGGTCGCCGCCGATGCCGATGCAGGTGCTCTGCCCCAGGCCGTTCTGCGTGGTCTGGTACACGGCTTCATACGTCAGCGTGCCGGAACGCGACACGATGCCGATGCGCCCCTTCTTGTGAATGAATCCGGGCATGATGCCGATCTTGCACTCTTCCGGCGTGATAATACCCGGGCAGTTCGGGCCGATGAGGCGGCAGTCGAAATCCCTCATCGCGGACTTGACCTTGACCATGTCCAGGACCGGGATGCCCTCGGTGATACACACGACGAGTTTCACGCCGGCATCGGCCGCTTCGAGTATGGCGTCGGCCGCGAATGGCGCCGGCACGTAGATCATGCTGACGTCCGCGCCCGTCTCGGCGACCGCTTCGCGCATCGTGTTGAATACGGGCACGCCGAGGGATTCCTCGCCGCCCCGGCCCGGCGTTACGCCGCCGACCACCCGCGTGCCGTAGTCGATGCACTGCTGGGTATGGAACTGCCCCTGGTTTCCGGTGATGCCCTGGCAGATGATCTTGCTGTCTTTGTTGACCAGAATGCTCATTGCTATGTCCGTCAGGCTGTGGCGGCCACGGCTTTCTGTGCCGCATCCGCGAGATCTTTTGCCGTGATGATGTCGAAGCCGCTTTCCTTGAGCAGTGCGCGGCCCTTCTCGACGTTCGTGCCCTCGAGGCGCACGACCACCGGGACCTCGACGCCGACGCCCTGCACGGCGTCGACGATGCCCTGGGCGATGAGGTCACAGCGCACGATGCCGCCGAAGATGTTGACGAGGATCGCCGAGACGTTCTCGTTCGACAGGATCAGTTTGAACGCCTCCGTCACTCGTTCGCTCGTAGCGCCGCCGCCGACATCGAGGAAATTCGCCGGCGTGCCGCCGTGGAGCTTGATGATATCCATCGTGGCCATGGCAAGGCCTGCGCCGTTCACCATGCACGCGATATTGCCGTCGAGGGACACGTAGTTGAGGTCGTGCTCGGCCGCCTCACGCTCGCGCTCGTCTTCCTGCGAAAGATCGCGCATTTTCACGAGCTCGGGCTGGCGATAAAGCGCATTGCCCTCGATATTGATCTTGGCGTCGAGTGCCATGACATCGCCGGCGCCCGTCGTGATCAGCGGGTTGATTTCGACCAGGCTGGCATCGCATTCCTGGTACAGCGTGTAGAGCCGCTTGACCAGGTTGCCGAACTGGCGCATCTGCTTCTTGTCCAGGCCGAGGCCGAAAGCGAGCTGGCGCGCCTGGTAATCCTGCAGCCCGGCGTCCGGCGCGATCGCAACCGTGAATATCTTCTCGGGCGTCTCGGCCGCGACCTGCTCGATGTCCATGCCGCCAGCCGCCGATGCGATAAACGCAACGCGGCTGACCTCGCGATCCACGAGCATCGACAGGTACAGCTCGCGATCGATATCGGAGCCCTCCTCGACGTAGACCACGTTGACCGGCAGCCCTTCGGGTCCGGACTGGTGGGTCACCAGCTGCGTGCCGAGCATGCTTTCCGCATGTTCACGCACCTCATCGGGGCTGCGCGCGAGCTTGACGCCGCCCGCCTTGCCGCGACCGCCGGCGTGCACCTGGGCCTTTACGACCCATAATTCGCCACCCAGCTCTTCCGCCGCGGCTACCGCGGCGTCCGCGGTTTCGGCAGGAATGCCACGTGGCACGGGGATGCCGTACTCGGCAAACAGTCGTTTGGATTGGTATTCGTGCAGATTCATTGGATTGTCGGTTTTGTTGTTTTAACAGGCCGGCGTATTCTGTAGGAATCCGGCCCCAGACGCAAAGCAACGTGACCTGTGCAAGGTAATAATGGCGGAAATCCGCGATAATCCGCCCATGGATCAGGCCAGCTCCGAGAGATTCGGGAAACAAACCATACGCATGAGCCGCGAGGCGCTGCTGCAGAAGGCCGTCGAGGAGCCCGATCTCTCGTGGCGCGTGCTCATCACGCTGAACGTCTTCCGCCTGCTCGTGGCGGCCCTGCTGCTGGGCCTGTTTTTCATGGGCGGCGAACCGCGCATCTTCGGCGACCGGTACCCGATCCCGTTTGCCACGTCGGCCACGATCTACCTGCTGCTGGCGATCGTGTTCGCGACCTCGTTGCGCCAGCGCTGGGCGAAGGCGAGTATCCAGGCAGCGATTCAAATGGTCGTCGATGTCGTCCTGGTCGTCGCGCTGATGCACACGAGCGGCGGCATCGGCAGCGGGCTCGGCGGACTCCTGATCGTGTTCGTCGGTGCGGGCAGCCTGGTGCTGCCGGGGCAGATCCCGGCGATCGCGGGCGCGATGGCGACGTTCGGGATCCTCGGGGAGCAGGTATTTGCGCAATTTACCGGGGCCGCGGACGCCGTCAATTACCCGGCAGCGGGCGTGCTCTCGGCGATCATTTTCTCGATGTCACTCGCCGTGCGTCCGCTTGCCCGGCGCATCCAGGAGAGCGAGGCCCTTGCGCGCCAGCGCGGCGTGGACCTGCAGAACCTGTCCGAGCTCAACGAGTACATCGTGCAGCACCTTCGCGAGAGCATCATCGTCGTCGACGACAACAACCGGATCCGGCTCAGCAACGCCTCGGCTGCCAGGCTGCTCGGCACGACCGAGCTGGCTCGCGCCCGGCCGCTGCGCGAGGCGTCCGAGCCGCTGGCCGACTACGTCAGCCGCTGGCGCGAGGACCAGGCACTGTCGTCACATCCCGATTTCACGCTCGTCAACGAGGACACCAGCGCCCGGATCACCGCGCATCTCGCACCACGCGGCAAAGACGGCGACCGCGACGGGCCATTGCTGATCTTCCTGGAAGACGCCAGCATCTTCAACGCGCGCGTGCAGCAGTCAAAACTGGCGTCCCTCGGGCGGCTGAGCGCGAGCATTGCGCACGAGATCCGCAACCCGGTAGGCGCGATGAGCCACGCCGCGCAGCTGCTCGGCGAAGCCGACAGCCTCACGGAAGACGACAAGCGGCTCACGGATATCATCCAGACGCATTCCGGCCGGGTCAGCCATATCATCGACAACGTGCTGCAGCTCTCGCGCCGGGAGTCCGGCGCGCCCGAACGCTTCCAGATCAGGCCATGGCTCGAGGACTTCGCGCGCGAGTTCACGCGCACACTCGAATTACAGGAAGGCGAGCTGGCCATCGAGGACGTGCCGGACACTCTCGAGGTCCGCATGGACAAGAGCCACCTGCGCCAGGTGCTGTGGAACCTTTGCGATAACGCCGTGAAGTATGCATCGGAGACCGGCGGCATCCTGGTCGAGCTGCATTCCGGCCGGGTCGATGCGCAGGGACGGCCCTTCCTCGAGGTTCGCGACCACGGGCTCGGCGTGGACCCGGCCACGGCGGAACAGATATTCGAGCCGTTTTTCACGGCGCGTTCGGGAGGCACGGGCCTGGGACTGTACATCTCGCGTGAGCTTTGCGAACTCAACCGCGCCACGCTGCTGTATCTTGACCGGGCCGGCGGGGGCAGTATCTTTCGTATCGTATTTTCCGACCCCGACCGCTGGGACAAGCAGGATTGATCATGGGCCAGCCGCGCGCACTCGTCATCGACGACGAACCCGATATTTGCGAATTGCTGTCGCTGACGCTCGGGCGCATGCAAATCGACACGGAGTCCGCCGGTGACGTCGGCGGCGCCAAGGACCTCCTCGGCTCGCAGCAATTCGACCTGTGCCTCACCGACATGCGGCTGCCGGACGGCGACGGGCTGGAACTCGTCGAGTGGATGCAGGTTCACGCGCCGAATGTACCGGTCGCCGTGATTACGGCGCATGGCAACATCGAAACGGCGGTGCAGGCGCTGAAGCTCGGCGCCTTCGATTTCATCTCCAAGCCGCTGGACCTGAATCACCTGAGAAATATCGTCGAAAATGCGCTCAAAGTCGACGACGAGCATATCGGCAAACAGTCGAAACTGCTGGGCAACTCGCCACCGATGCGTGAGCTGCGCGACATGATCGACAAGGTTGCGCGCTCCCAGGCGCCCGTGCACATATCCGGCGAGTCCGGCACGGGCAAGGAACTCGTCGCGCGGCTGATCC
>DATHRM010000289.1:0-5119 GCA_035465295.1 Woeseiaceae bacterium
ATCGGCCGGTATGCTCGTGCAACATGCCCTGCAATTCAGTTCTCGACAAGCCGGCAGGTCACAATCCTGGCAATCAGTTTTCACACTCGTACGACTTCAGGCGGTTATACAGCGTCTTTACGCTGACACCGAGGCTCGCCGCAGCGGCTTTCCTGTTGCCCTCGAAATGCTCGAGCGTCGCGAGAATGAGATCCTTTTCAACGTCGGCAATGCTGCGGCCGGGTCGCAGGCCTTCGACCTTGACCGGCAAATCGTCGAACAGGTTACGCGGAACTTCAATGACATCGGAATCCGCCATTATGTAACAGCGGTGCACCGCGTGCTTCAGTTCGCGCACGTTACCGGGCCACGAATGACGTTCGAAAAGCTCGAGCGAGCGCTCCGAAAAGCGCTTGTTGGAATCGTGCTTGCTGTTCAGTTCGTCGAGGAAGAAATCGGCGAGTAACGGAATGTCCTCGCGACGCTCGTGAAGTGCGGGCAGGACGATTGGAAATACGCTCAATCGGAAGTACAGGTCCTCGCGCAGGATGCCTTCCTTGACCGCGGCGGCGGGGTCGCGGTTCGTCGCGGCGATCAGCCGTGCATTGACGGAAATTTCCGATTCCGCGCCCACCCGAAGTACCTTGCCGGTTTCGAGGACCCTGAGGAGATGAGTCTGCATGTCGCCGGACATCTCGGTGATCTCGTCGAGGAACAAGGTGCCGTTATTGGCTTGCTCGAAGAACCCGGCATGGCGCCGCGCGGCGCCGGTGAACGCGCCTTTTTCATGCCCGAACAGCTCGCTCGACAGCAATTCCTTCGTCAGGCTGCCGCAGTTGACGGGCACGAAGGGGCCCGGTCGGTGGCTGAGCCGGTGAATGGCATCGGCCACGAGTTCCTTGCCGGTTCCACTCTCCCCCTGGATGAAAACGGTGCTGTCGGTATCCGCCACCTTGCGAATAGTCGCATAGACATCCCGCATTGCCTCGCTCTCTCCGACCATGAGCCCGAATCGCCGGCGATGCGAGGCGTCCTCCGCGTCGATTTCCCGGCTCTGCATCGAATTCAGGAGCGACACCAGCTCCCGTGGCTCGATCGGCTTCTTCATGTAGGAAATGTTTTCGCCGGCCATTTCGCCGATCAGCGATTTCACACCGGGATGACCCGTGACAATAATGACGTGGCTCGGCCGGGGATCTGTCAGCTCGCTGAGCAATTCCAAGCCGCTGCCGTCGGGCAGCATGAGGTCGAGCAGCACGAATTCCGGGGCACGTTTCGCGACGAGGCGCCTGGCGGCCGACAGGCTGTTCGCGACAGCGACGGTATGCGACTGCATTCGCAGGAATTCCGCGATACCGCTCGCAAAGTCGGACTCGTCGTCGACGATCAGTACGTGTGCCATTGTGAACCGCCTGTGGCGAACGACCGCACCCTGGATCGGGCCCGGACCAGAGTTCGATTCATCGTCACCGGCCGGCCGGGCGCTGTCAAGTATCGTGCAGCCTGCGCGCCGGCATGATGGAATGACGTCAATGCCGCTGTTACTATTTCAGCGCTCACCTGAACGCCGCAGGCTGCCTCGGTGAGCGACAGCCGCAGTCTGTGAAGGGTACAAGCCTGCAGCGCAGCCGATGACAGGACCTGTCGAATGATCGCTCGAATCATTGTGTCTGTTGCGATTACCCTGGCTGTCGGAGCTGGCACCGTCGCACTGTGGCAGAACCTGGAAGAGCAAAGGCTCAACCAGGTGGCCCGCGTCGCGGAAGCCGAATCCTATGCCGCGAGAAGTCAGCTCGTTCGCGACATGGACAGATTGCTGTCCGCCCTCAGGAACGTCGCCATAATGTTGTCCACGTACGGTCATCTGCCCGGGCAACAGTGGGTGCCGCACACCGGCACCGAACTCGCCGAGTTTGCCGGAATCGAGCTGCTGCTCTGGGACGATCCCGATCGCGGCGTACGATATGCCAGGGCCGGCGACAACGACAGGTTCGACTACCGGCCGCGCGACGAGGAATGGCAAGCCTATGTTGATCTGCTCGGCCGGGCGCGCATGGTCGAGCGGACCGCGATGCTCGGCCCGAACTTTCGCGAGAACGGTGGCGTCTATTACGAAGTCGTTCTGATCGACCCCGACAGACGGAGCAACGCTCGCGTGGTGGCCGTCGTCAATATCGGAGAAACAATCGCCGATTTTCTGTTCGATCAGTCGCCCGGTTTCGCGATTCGCGTCGAGTCGGAAGACGTGCTCCTTTACGAACGTGACACGCCGGTACAGCCGGCTCCGGAGAAGTGGTCCAGGTCCGGAAAGATCAGGCTTTCGGCTGGTAATCTGTGGACGATCACACATCAACCGACCACGAGTATGCTCGAGTCGTTCGATACGCCGTCCCTCGAACTGGTACTTCTTCTCGGGCTCCTGATTGCCGTATTGATGGGCATGCTGACTTTTGAAAACGGCCGTGCAACCTCACGCGCCAACGCCGCAGAAATCGCCGAGTCAAAGCTGGAAAAGCTGAACCGCGGGCTCGAAGCGGTCGTCAGGAAACGGACGGGGGAACTGGCCGAACGCACTAGCGACCTGCAGACGCTGACCGATTCCGTCGCGCATGATCTGCGCAATCCGTTGAATTCGATGGCGGTGAACATTCAGTTGCTCGAGGCAAAATTTGCGGAACCGCTCGGTGAGGAAGGCCGGCGCATACTGCAGAGACTATTGCCGGCGATTCGTCAGATGGCCGACATCCTGGAAAGGCTGCTGGGGCTGTCGATCCTCGCCAATTCCACGTTCAACCCCAAGCCATTGAACATGGAAAAGCTGGTAAGGGAGACGTTCGAGGACCTGCGGGCGTCGGAGCATTCACCGGCGCGTTTCGATATCGACCCACTGCCGCCGGCCTACGCCGATCGAACGCTCGTGCAGATGTTGCTGACGAACCTGCTTGGTAATGCGCTGAAGTACACACGTGACAGGAGGGAGCGGCGTATCCGGGTCAGCGCGGAAACGAGCAATGGTGAGACCGTCTACAGCATCGCGGACAACGGCATCGGATTCGATGCCGACTCGGGGGAGCGGATCTTCGCGGCTTTCCAGCAACTTAACACCGGCAGCAGAGCAGACGGGGTGGGGCTGGGCCTGACGCTGGTCAAAAAAGTGGTCGATCGTCATGGTGGCCGAATATGGGCGACCAGTCAGCCTGGCAATGGGGCAACATTCTACTTTACGCTGGAGCCACGAACAGACCGGACGTCGGTGGAGGAAGGCTGATGGTTCCCGGCCGCAGGGTTGTGTTCTGATGTTCTCCGGTAACGGCGGCGTCGCGTCGGTGTTCTCGGTGCTGGCCGGAATCACCGGCATCGTGCTCGTTGCCGGCGTCAGCACTCCGGCCTTCACGCTTGACAGGCTCGGCGGCGATCCGATGACTTACTCGGTATTCGGCGGCGGGATGAACCTGATTCAACAAGGCAGTGTCTATCTCGGCCTGACGATACTTTGTTTCTCGGTCGTGTTTCCGATTGCAAAACTGCTCGGATTGATTGCCATCATCTGGATCCAATCCGGGCCCAGAAAGCAGTTCCGGCGTCTGCGAATCCTCGAGTTTCTCGGCAAATGGTCCATGCTGGACGTCTTCGTCGTGGCGACGCTCATCGGAGCCGCACAGCTCGGAATCCTTTCCGATGTTTCCGCGAGGGACGGCATCTATCTGTTCATGTTTGCCATCGTCGGTTCGATCATGCTGACGGTCGCCGTAACGCACTGGCTCGGACACGGGAGGTCAGTGCTGTCCCGAGGCTGGCCGCGGAGGACGAATACGTTCTGGCCGGGATGTTCCTCGCATTCGTGATCATCCTTCCTTTTTGCCGCTTCGTTGCTCTTGCCGGCGCGGGACTAACGACATCGCAACAATGGATCGTGTCAACCGCCTACAATCTCGACAAGTGGTCGATGATCGAAGTTTATTTGCTGGCCTTGCTGGTGTTCGTCGTGAAGATCGGTGAATTCGCAACGGTCGAACTCCGGCTCGGCTTCTGGCTGTTCTCGGCAGCAGCGGTCATCGCCGTTGTCGACGGATTCCTGTTCCGGCGTCAGACCGGGTCTCGGCAAGTTTCCCGGGCGTGAGTGTCCGGTCGCGCTTCGGGAAGCGCTCCTACGGAACCTCTCCGCCCAGCCTGTAGGAGCGGGCCCCGGCCCGCGATTCTGCCGAGCCGCGATCGCGCGTCGAGACGCGCTCCTACAGCTTGCTTTGCGCTCTTACCGGCCCTGGGGCGGCGCTACCTGCAGCGACTTCAGGAACTCGATGATCCGGTCCTGGTCGCCGTCGTCCAGCGCCTGGAACGCGAGCCGGGTATCGAGGGCCTCGCCGTCGTGGGCGAGCGTCGCATCCCTCAGCGTCGTGAACTTGCCGTGGTGGAAATACGGCCGCTCGTTTGCCGCGCCCCAGAGTTTCTTCGTCAGGAACTCTCGATTGCCGCCCAGGAAACCGGGCGAACCCGCCGGGTGGTTGATGTTGATCGCCTCTTCGTTCGGGTCGCCGGGACCGCTCGTGATGTCATGAAGCTTGAGGTCCGTGAACGCCCGCACCCACAGCACGCCATTGTGCGGCTTCGGCCGGTTCCCGGGCAGGCCCGAATGCGACAGGTCCACGGCCAGGTTGCCGCCCTCGCCCGGCTGCAGGTTGCCGGGCGGGTTGTACGGGTTCGGCTCCGTGTAGATCCAGCCTTCGTCGACCAGCGGCAGCGCCGGGATGTGGCAGCCGCCGCAGCCGATCTCGTTGAACAGCATCTCGCCCTCGTGGACGGCTTGCCGCGCGGCCGGGTCCTTCGGCAGGACCTGCTGCGGCACCGCCAGCGTCGCCTGGTAGAGCGTCACGGCCGTGATGTCCGCCACAGTCAGCTCGTCGGCGATGCCGTCGCCGTCGGCATCGACACCAGCACCGAAGCGCTCGACCGACTGCATGCCATGATGGTGGTTGAACGCATTGTTGGTGAACTGGCGTATCGATACCACGCTGCCCGACTGGTGGAACGGATGGATGACGAGGCTCGGCGGGTCGCCCGGCCCGCCCGAGGCGAGGCTCTGCGGCGGCAGGCCCTCGACGGCCGAGGTATCCCAGCTGCCGTCGCCCAGGCGGTGCAGTTC
>DATHRM010000290.1:0-1556 GCA_035465295.1 Woeseiaceae bacterium
TCCTGGAGGCGCAGCGCGGCACGATAAAGGAGCTTGTCGCTCACGAGCGGCCCGGACGCGTTTGCGGCGACGATATAGTCGTTGCCCTCGGCTGCCGAAAGCCGGAGGCCGTACTCGGATTCGCTCGTCGGCTGCCGCGTCGCAACGAGGACAGCGCCGCCGATCGCATTCCGGCCGTAGAGCGCCCCCTGCGGTCCGCGCAGGACGTCGATGCTCTCGATGTCGAACAGTTCCTGGGTCGTCAGCAGGTTGTTGGTCGCGCTGACACCGTCGATACGAAACGACACGGGCGGCTGGCCTGTGCCGCGATTCTGCCGCACCCCGCGTATCACCAGCGTGCTGATCCCGACCTCCTGGTCGTCGGAGAAGCGCAGGTTGGGCGTGAGCGCAGCAACGCCGTTTATGCGCTCTATGCGGTGACGCTCGATGTCCGCCTCGGTGAACGCGGTAATTGAATCCGGTATTGCAGAGAGCTTCTCGGCGCGATAGCGCGACGTTACGACGATCTCCTCGATGCGCGCATCGGCAGCGTCGGCAGGGTCTGCCAGGCCGGCCCTGGAAAGCGAGACGAGTACGACCGGCAGCAGGCACAAAGAAAGACGCAGCACCCGGTAATCAGTGTCTCGCAAGGTATTTTTCCTGGTTGTCAGCGGCTGAACGAGCGCCTCGAGCGACGCAGGCCGAACAATATCACAAGCGCCACGAGGAACAACGGCGTCAACCGCCCGCCGCCACCGCCGCCCCTGCCCTCGTTGACCCCGACGACGACGGTCCGGGTGGCGCTCGCCACGTTGCCGGCGCGGTCGGACACGCTGTAGGTAATGGTCTGCGTCCCGACCACGGTCGAATCGACGCTGCCCGAAACCTGGATCTTGTCGGTGATGTCACCGTCGATATCGTCGACCGCCGTCGCACCCGGATCCACGTACGCCTGTCCCGCGGGAATGTTCACGCTGGCTTCACCGAGCAGCTCGATCTCCGGGTTCCTGCGGTCGCCGAGACCCAGCCGGCCGATGCCGTTGTTCGCATGTATTTCCAGTACACCGGCGCTTCTGCCCACGATGATCAGGTCGAGCGACTCGTCACTGTTGAAATCGGTAAGAACGCCGCGTTGCATTCCGGCACTCACGATCTGCTCGGGAGCCAGCGAAAAACTGCCGTCCTGTGCACCGAGATACAGCTGGTGCACGCCCGCCCCGTTGATCGCGACGATATCCACCCAGCCGTCGGCGTCGATGTCGCCCGGTACGAGCGCCGTAACCGGCGATGCACCGAAAACCAGGCCCGTCGAAAACTCACCGTTGCCCTGTTGGTACAGGACCCTGTTTTGCGGCGCGTTCATGTCGTTGCCGTCGATCCCCAGCAACAGGTCGACGGCACCGTCGCCGTTGAGGTCGCTCGCGCTGACATTGGCGACGCTGCCCAGTTCGAGCGAGGTAACGCCGGCGGCAGATCCGTCGCCGGCGTTGTAGACCAGTTCGACCCGGCGATCGGCTGCGAGCACGACGATGAAGTCCTGGTCACCATCCTGGTCGAGATCCGCGATAGCGAGGTCG
>DATHRM010000291.1:0-26891 GCA_035465295.1 Woeseiaceae bacterium
AGCTTGTCTACGAGGCCGTCGATCGCAGCATACATGTCTTCTTCCGTGTTGTCGGCATAGATGGTTCCGCCGTTGACGTTTACCTTGGCTTCCGCCTTGTGCCGCAGTTTTTCGACCGTGAGAATACAGTGCACGTTCGACACGATGTCGAAGTGACGCTCGAGACGTTCTATCTTGGATTCTACGTAACCTCTCATTGCTTCAGTGACTTCGACGTGGTGGCCCGAGACATTCAATTGCATATTCTTCTCCTGCTTATATTGACGTACTCACTTCCTTGTGTATCTATCGCGCCGGTCGCTGGCGACGCTCACTCGATGATGCAATGTTCATGGACTCACGGTACTTCGCGACCGTGCGCCTCGCAACTTTTATACCCTCGTCCGCGAGCAAGCTGGCAATCTTGCTGTCACTCAGCGGTTTCGCCGGGTTCTCGGCGCCGATGAGCTTGCGGATCTTCGCGCGTACCGACGTCGACGACTGTTCTTCACCGTCGGCCGTAGCCAGGTGGCTCGAGAAGAAGTACTTGAACTCGAAGACACCGCGGGGCGTGTGCATGTATTTGTTCGTAGTGACACGCGAAATCGTCGATTCATGCATGCCGATCTCGTCGGCAACGTCGCGCAGCACCATCGGCTTCATCGCTTCATCACCCTGTTCGAGGAAGTCCGTCTGCCGCTTCACGATGCAGGTGGCGACCTTGAGCAGGGTTTCGTTACGGATCTCGAGGCTGCGGATGAGCCAGCGCGCTTCCTGCAGCTGGGTGCGCAGTACCGCGTGGTCGCCGTCACCGCGGAGCAGCTTCGCGTACTGCTGGTTTACCGACAGCTTGGGCACGCCCGTGGGGCTGATCTCGACCTGCCAGCGGTTATCCACCTTGCGGACGAACACGTCGGGAATGACGTACTCCGCGGCGGCCGGACTGACCGCCTGTCCGGGACGGGGATTGCAGCCGCGGATCAGAGACAGGGCCTCGTGGAGCGTTTCTTCGGAGGTTCGCAGGCTGCGGCGCAGTTCGCCGTATTCGCGCGTTGCAACGAGGTCGAGATGATCCCTGGCGAGGTCCAGGGCGAGTTCGAGGCCCGGCGTTGCCGTGTCCAGCTGCTTCAGCTGCAGCGTAATGCACTCCGATAATGAGCGCGCGCCGACGCCTGCGGGATCGAGCCGCTGAACCTTGGTGAGCGTTGCTTCGATCTCGTCGTCACGAACGCCGGTATCGGGTTCGAGAAATTCACCGATCTCGTTGAGCGCGATCGTCAGGTAACCGTCGTCGTTGATCGCGTCGATGATCGCCTCGCCGATGATTGCCTCCCGCGGCGAAAACTGCTCCATCTCGAGCTGCCACAGCAGGTGTTCGCGAAGGCTCTGGCCGGATTCGTCGGCGAACTCGCTGATCGGACGCCCTTCGCCGTTCCAGCCGCCGTCCTGGATGCGCCGGTCGGCCCGTGTCTGCCACTGATCTTCGGCGCGGATCGTTTCGATCTCCGCCGTCGACTCGTCGCTGGTCTTGGGGACGTCCGGCAGGTCCTCCATCTCCAGCATGATGTTTTCTTCGAGCGCATCCTGGATCTGGGCATTGAGGTCGAGCACCGGCAGCTGCAGCAGGCGAATGGCCTGCTGCAATTGCGGCGTCATTGTGAGTGTCTGACCGAGTTTTAACTGCAGCGAAGGTTTTAGCATTGCCTCAGAGCTTGAACTCCTGTCCGAGATAGACCTCACGGACGTGCTGGTTTTCGAGGATCTCCTCCGGCGTACCCGAAGCGATCAGACTGCCATCACTGAGTATATAGGCTCTCCCGCAAATTCCGAGGGTTTCCCTCACATTATGATCTGTGATCAGGACCCCGATGTCCCGCGCACATAAGTGTCTGATTATGCGCTGAATATCCAGAACGGATATCGGGTCGACACCGGCGAAGGGCTCATCCAGCAGCACAAACAAGGGGTTAGCGGCGAGTGCGCGGGCAATCTCGACGCGCCGCCGCTCGCCGCCGGAAAGGCTGATGCCGAGGCTGCCGCGAACGTGGCCGACGTGGAGTTCGTCGAGGAGCTTCTCGAGTTCCTCCTCGCGCCCGGCACGGTCGAGATCGCTGCGGTTCTCGAGTATCGCCAGGATATTCTGCTCCACCGTGAGCTTGCGGAAAATCGACGCTTCCTGGGGCAGGTAGCCGAGCCCCATGCGGGCACGCCGGTGCATGGGCAGTGCGGTCAGGTCGTGCCCGTCCAGCAGGATCGTGCCCTTGTCCGCCGGGATCAGGCCCACGATCATGTAAAAGGCCGTGGTCTTGCCGGCGCCGTTCGGTCCCAACAAACCGACGACCTCGCCGCTCTTGATTTCGACAGACAGCGTCTTGACGACTTTGCGGAGTTTGTAGCTCTTCGAAATATCCTGGACGCTGAGGATACTCATTGCCCGCCGTCCCCGGGCTCCGGCTCGCCGGCATCGGTGGACGCGTCCCCGCCTTCTTCTGCGCCGGGATCGCCCGCATCCTCCCTGGGTGTGTACGTGATCCTCACTTTACCGTCGCCCTCGGGCGAGCCCTGGGCGTTGATGCGCTGCTCGACGATGTTGTAGACGAGATAGTTGGATGCAATCTTGTTGCCACCCTCGGTAATGACGGCGTCGTCGGAAAACTCGATCGTGCCTGCGAGAAGGTCGTAGCGGAGTTTGCCGGCTTCTGCGTAGGTGGTCTCCTCGCTGCCGGGCCGTGTCAGCTCGAAGGTTGCGGGGCTGCCGGCGATCGTTGCGAGCGTAAGCTGATGATCGGTGAACCTCAGGTCGGCCGTGTCGCATTCGATGTGGCCGTTTTCGATGTCAATGACCACGTTGCCGGAAAACCGCCAGACGCTGTCCTCGAAATCGAGATTACTCGCCCGGCCTTCGTCCGCCTCGATACCGATCGTCCCCTGCGTCATCCGCAGGCCCCGGAACATCAGCATCGAGCTCTTGCCGTCGTACGCAGTGGAGTCGGCATCCAGCGAAATGGGCAGGCGCAGGTCGGTGATTTGCGCAGCCGCGACGGCAGGCAGCAGTAACAGGGTCGCAGCAAGTCTTACGGTGATGTTTCTCTGCATAAGCTAGGGCACGAATTTCCCGCTGACGTTCGACTTCAGCTCCAGCCGATTGTCGTTGAGCGATGCTAGCATGCCCGTCGCGGTCAGGCTGCGCGCTCCGATACGGATCTGGACGCGCTCGTCCGTCTCTGCGACATAGCGTTGCGGATCGAGCTCCAGGTACTCGGTCCGGATTTCGGTGTCGCTGTCTGAAAAACCCTGGGCGCTCGTTGCTTTCACGTGGCCGCGCAGCTGCACGCGCTGGCGCACCGGCAGGATGGTCGCGCTGTCCGCATTGACCGTCCACGGTACGTCGGTGTCGGGCGAGTAGTCGAAACGCACGTTCGTAAACTCGATGCTGCCGTCCACCTGCTCCTCGGCGTGCTGCGCATGAAGTTCGTAAAGCAGGTCGCCGTCGGGACCGGTTCCGAGGATCCGGGCCGACTTCAGGTAGAAACCGCGATGCACGGGATCGACGCTCCGCTGGCTCGTGTCTTCGTCGCCGCGCACCCGCGCCAGGTACCAGCTGCCAATGGCGGCTGCGATGAGTATTCCGAACAACAGCAGGTTGCGTGCGCTCAACGACCGGCCTCCGGCTTTGCCGCGAGGACGAGATCGCAGACTTCGCGGACGGCGCCGTGCCCGCCCGCAGCCATCGTCGTGTAGTCGCAGAAATCGCGAACCTCCTCGACGGCATTGGCAACGGCGATCGAGTACCCGACCTTGCCCAGCAGGGGGAGGTCGGGAATGTCGTCACCCGCGTAGGCGCATTCGGCGGCAACGATGCCGAGGCCCGCTATCAGTTCGTCGAAGGCGGCCGCCTTGTCCGCGGCGCCCAAAATAACGTGCCCGACCCCGAGTTCCGCCATGCGTTTCGCGGCCGCCGCTGAACGTCGCCCGCTGATAACGGCGACCTCGAAGCCGGCGTCGACCAGGCGGCGTATACCGAAACCGTCCTGGGTGTTGAAGGCCTTGGACTCGACGCCGTCGTCGGACAGGTAGAAGCGACCGTCAGTGAACACGCCGTCGACGTCGAAGGCGACGAGGCGCAGTTCCGCGAGTCGGTTATGCGTGGCGGCCGGGTTCACATGATGCCTGCGCGAAATAAATCGTGGATGTTGAGAGCGCCGACCAGGCGTTGGCGGTCATCGGCGACGAGCAACGACGTTATCTTGTTTTCCTCGAGCACGTGCACGGCCTCCGCCGCGAGAATGTCTTCGGTCGTCGTCTTGCAATTGGCGTGCATGATCTCGGCCATCGTCGTCGTGTGCACGTCGGCGCCGTCGTCGAGCGCGCGGCGCAGGTCGCCGTCGGTAAAGATGCCGAGAATGCGGCCGTCGTCATCGACGACGGCGGTCATGCCGAGACCTTTCTGGGTCATTTCCATCAGGCCGTCACGCAACCTGACCTCCGGCCTTACCGCGGGGATGTCGTCACCCGTGCGCATGACATCCCCGACACGCAGCAACAGCCGTTTGCCGAGACTGCCGCTGGGATGCGAGCGTGCGAAGTCCTCGGCCGTGAAGCCCCTGTTCTTGAGCAACGCGACGGCCAGCGCGTCGCCCATCGCCAGCGTCGCCGTCGTGCTCGCCGTCGGCGCGAGATTGAGCGGGCAGGCCTCCTCCGACACGCCGACATCGAGGTGCACGTCAGCGATGCGCGCAAGGGTCGACGTCGGCTTGCCGGTCATCGACACGAGTTTCGCGCCCATGCGCTTGACGAGCGGCAGGATCGTGACGACTTCCTGGGTCTCCCCCGAATAGGAGATGGCGAGCACCAGGTCCTGCGCGGTGATCATCCCGAGGTCGCCGTGGCTCGCTTCCGCAGGGTGCATGAAAAACGCCGGGGTGCCGGTGCTCGCGAGTGTTGCGGCGATCTTCGAAGATATATGGCCCGATTTTCCCATCCCTGTCACCACGACGCGGCCGGGCGTGTCATTGATCAGCTTGCAGGCCGCGGCAAAATCGTCGCCGAGCCGGGCACGCAACGAATCGACGGCGCGCGCTTCGATCTCCAGCACTTCGCGCGCGAGTGCAATGAGTTCGTCGTTGTTCAGGTTTTCGGACACAGGGTTCTCGCAGTTGCAGGCTGCCGGACCGGGGTTCGGGCTATTCTAAACCTTTTGCGCCTGAACGCAGCCATAAGCGCTGCCGGGCCGGGCTACAGGTTCTGTACCGTCACGTAGCCGAGGTAGGCGATGTAGGCCGTCAGCAGGGCGACGCCTTCCAGCCTGGACAGGTCGCTCTTGCCATCGTAGTCGTAGGTCATCGCAAACAGCACGAGCGTAAACGCCACCATTACGAAGATGTGCAAAGACAACACCGACGGCGCCAGCGCGGACGGTTCGATGGCCGCGGCGATGCCGATGACGGCCAGCAGGTTGAAGATGTTGGAGCCGACAATGTTGCCGATGGCGAGCCCGTACTCGCCTTTCATGGCGCTGACCAGCGACACCGCCAGTTCCGGCAGGCTGGTACCGATGGCGACCAGCGTAATACCGATGACGACCTCGCTGACGCCGAGCGTACGCGCGATTTCGATCGCGCCCTCGACCAGCAACTGGGCGCCGATCAGCAGCGTGCCCAGGCCCACGAACAGCCACACGACCGCCGCCACCATGCTGACGTGCCGCGGAATTTCTGCCTCGTAGTCCTCTGCCATCGGATCCGTCGCCGCCGAGCGCATGCCGAGGCGGGCGAGCCAGATCATGACGATAACCAGGCCCGTGAGCATGACGAAGCCGTCGATGCGCGACAGGAAGGTGTCGAGAAACAGGGACACGGTGAGCAGGGAGACGGCCAGCAGGGCCGGCATCTCGCGGCGCAGGGTCGCGGACCTGAGTTCGATCGGGCGAATGATCGCTATCGAACCGAGGACCAGCCCGATGTTGGCGATGTTGGAGCCGATCGCGTTGCCGAACGCGAGGTCGGGTTCGCCGCGCATCGCGGCGACCACCGATACCAGTATCTCGGGCGCCGATGTGGCGAACGCGACGATGGTCAGGCCGATCAAAATCGGCGCGATACCCATGTTCCTCGCTGTAGCGGCAGCGCCGTGAACGAAGCGGTCGGCGCCCCAGATGAGGAGAACCAGGCCGCCAATAACCTCGACGATATTGAGAAGCATAGGATCGTTGTACTTGTGAGCGGCCTTGTTATTCGATTGAGCGGACCGAAGTCTCCCGCGCTTCAGGCCGACTCGGGTGGGCTATCATACACAATCGGGCAGACGCGTTGGGATACCTCCGGATTTACGGGTAAACTGCGCGGCCCCGGGGAAAATAACCCACCGAAAGAGTCAAATGGAACCTGCCGAAATTGAGAAACTGATTACCGAGGGTTTCGAGAATCCCGTGGTGCGCGTCGCGAGCGACGACAACCACCATTTCGAGGCGCTCGTCATTGCAGCGGAGTTCGAGGGCAAGCGACCGATCGCGCGACACCAGCTCGTCTACCGTTGTCTCGGCTCGCTCGTCGGCAACGAAATACACGCGCTTTCCATACGGGCACTGACACCCGCGGAATGGCAGCAGGCGGGCGGGGAGCCCGGGTAGGCTTGGACAAGCTGCTTATCGAGGGCGGCACGAGGCTTTCGGGCCAGGTGCGGATATCGGGGGCCAAGAACGCGGCACTGCCGATCCTGGCGGGCACCCTGCTCACCGGTGAGCCCGTTACCATTCGTAACGTTCCCCACCTCAAGGACGTCACGACGACGATCTCTCTGCTGCAGACGATGGGGGCGCAGGTCACCGTCGACGACCGCCTCAACGTCGAGGTCGACGCGAGCGATATCGGCCATCGCACGGCGCCGTACGAGCTCGTAAAGACCATGCGCGCGTCGATCCTGGTGCTCGGCCCGCTGGTCGCGCGCTTCGGGGAAGCGGACGTTTCGCTGCCCGGCGGCTGCGCAATCGGCGCCCGTCCCGTCAACCTGCACGTGGCCGGCCTGCAGGCGCTGGGCGCCCGCGTCGTGGTGGAAAACGGCTTCATCAAGGCGCGTGCGGAGCGCCTGAAAGGCGGCCACATCGTCTTCGACACCGTCACGGTGACCGGCACCGAGAACCTGCTGATGGCGGCCGTGCTCGCCGACGGCGAAACCGTGCTCGAAAATGCCGCGCGTGAGCCCGAGGTGATCGATCTCGCCAATTTTCTCACCGCACTCGGGGCGCGAATCGAGGGCGCCGGCAGCAGCACGATTCACGTCCAGGGCGTCGAATCGCTGGGCGGCGGCGAGTACAGTGTGCTGCCCGACCGCATCGAGACGGGAACCTACCTGGTGGCCGCGGCCGTAACCGGCGGCCGCGTCAGGGTCGTGGATACGGCGCCGGATACCCTGGAAGCCGTCCTCATCAAGCTCGCCGAAACCGGTGCCGACATTACGACCGGCGATGACTGGATCGAGATCGACATGCACGGTCGGCGGCCGCGCGCCGTCGATCTTCGCACGGCCCCCTATCCGGCGTTTCCCACCGACATGCAGGCGCAGTTCTGCACGCTGAACGCCGTCGCGGAGGGCGTCGGCACGATTACCGAGACCGTGTTCGAGAATCGCTTCCAGCACGTGCTCGAACTGCAGCGCATGGGTGCCGACATCCAGCTCGAGGGCAATACCGCGATCTGCACCGGGATCGGCCGCCTGACCGCGGCGCCGGTCATGGCGACCGACCTGCGGGCCTCGGCCAGCCTGGTGCTGGCCGGTCTCGCGGCAGAAGGCGAGACGCTGGTCGATCGTGTGTATCACGTCGATCGCGGCTACGAACGTATCGAGGAAAAGTTCCGCCAGCTGGGCGCCACCATTCGGCGCGTGCCGAACTGATCGTCAGGGCTGTTGCCGCGGACGTTCCGTGGCAATGACGGTGGTGCGGAACTGCTCGCCATCGCGCCACGCCACCACGTCGACCTCGTCGCCCGGCTTGGTGCTGGCTGCGATGAGGAGCGCCTGGCGCTCCTGCAGGATCTGCTCGCCGTTGATCGAAAGAATGATGTCGTTGACGCGGAGACCGGCGCGCTCGGCAGGGCCGCCCGCGAATACGTCGGTGACGAGGATCCCCCGGTTGTTGTCCAGGCCGAGCTGCGCGCGCTGGCCGTTGGTCAGGTCGTCCGGCTGGAGGCCCAGGTAGCCGCGGATGACGCGGCCGTGTTTTTTGAGTTCCTCCACCACGCCGCGCACGAGGTCGACGGGAATCGCAAAGCCGATACCTTCGGTGGCGATATCCTGCGTGAGGACCGCCGTGTTGATGCCGACCAGTTCGCCATGGCTGTTCACCAGTGCGCCCCCGGAATTGCCGGCGTTGATGGCCGCATCGGTCTGGATGAAGTCCTCGAACGTCGCCAGCGCCAGGGCGGCACGGCCCGTGGCGCTCACGATCCCCTGGGTGACCGACTTGGTGAGGCCGTAGGGATTGCCGATGGCCAGGACGACATCGCCGATGCGGAGCTGCCGGGAACTGCCGAGGCGAATGGCCGGCAGCGCCTGCGCGTCGATTTTCAGGAGGGCGAGGTCGGTTTCGGCGTCGAGACCAACGACCTCGGGTGCCACGAAAGCGCCGTCACCCAGCTCCACCTGTATTTCGGCGGCCTCCACGACGACATGCCAGTTCGTGACCAGGTAACCTTCCGGATCGATGATGACGGCCGAGGCGAAACTCGTGTTGACGCGGAAGCGGCTGCGGCCGGACGGATCGGGCTCGCCCGGCACCAGGCGCCGGGTGACGACCGTTACCACGGCCGGCGCGCTCGCGTCGACGGCCCCGGCATAGCTCGCCGGGGCGCCCGCATCGGGCGAGCGCAGCGAGGGCAGCAGTTCCGGGCGGACCAGCACGACGATGAATGCCACCGCCAGACCCGCGACGATCGACTGCAACAGAAAAAGCAGCGCCGATTTTATGCTCGCCACCGCTCGATTCTCCCGGTCCTGCTCTCAGGAATCGCGTCCCTAGCCAATTTCGACAACGCCCGTGTATAATGCGCAATTGGTTCCGCACCAAGTCCCGGTGCCTCTGTCATCCTGACGGTAAACCGGGCCTGCTGCAAATCTACCAGTATCGAAACAAAGAAAAAGCGCGCTGATCGAAGGGACCGCAAACCTACCTTTTTCAGCCGGGCGTATGGGAGTGCCTGATGACCGAAGACGACGCCGATCGGATCGACCGTAACCGCCGTCATTTCCTAACCGTTGCAACCGCCGTGACCGGTGCCGTCGGGGCCGGTTTTGTCGCTGTTCCATTTCTTGCGTCACTGAAGCCGAGCGCGAGGGCGCAAGCGCTGGGTGCGCCCGTCGAGGTCCCGCTGGGGTCGATACAGGTGGGTGAGATGGTTCGCGTACTGTGGCGGGGCAAGCTGATTTTCGTGCTTCGCCGCAGCGACAGGATGCTCGAAACCCTTGACGAGCATGCCGACAAGTTGCGCGACCCGAATTCGCAGGTTGCCGAGCAGCAGCCCGAATACGCGGCCAACGCGACGCGTTCGCTGCAGCCCGAGTGGCTGGTGGTCGAGGGTTCCTGCACGCATCTCGGCTGCGCCCCGCTGGAGGACTTCGAGCCGCGACCGGTCGAAGGCTGGGACGGCGGATTCTTCTGCCCCTGCCACGGCTCGAAATTCGACCTCGCCGGCCGGGTGTTCAAGGGCGTTCCGGCCCCCGCCAATCTCAGGGTTCCCCCCTACCGCTTTGTCCGTGAGGACCTGATTCTGATCGGCCAGGATTCGGGAGTAGCGTAATGGCAAAAGTTGAGGCAGAAGTCGGCAAGCGATCCGAGGGCGTCTGGGGCGGCCTGATCAAGTGGATCGACGACCGTTTCCCGATGACGGAGACGCTCGAATATCACGTTACCAAGTATTACGCGGCCAAGAGTTTCAACTGGTGGTACGTATTCGGCGTGCTCGCGTTCGTCGTGCTGGCGATCCAGTTGATCACCGGTATTTTCCTGACGATGAATTACAAGCCGTCCGCGGACGAGGCATTCGCCTCGGTCGAGTACATCATGCGCGACGTGGAGTGGGGCTGGCTCATCCGTTACCTGCATTCGACGGGAGCGTCGTTCTTTTTCATCGTCGTCTACCTGCACATGTTCCGCGCGATGCTCTACGGCTCGTATAAAAAGCCGCGCGAGCTGATATGGCTGATTGGCATGCTGATCTTTTTCGTGCTGATGGCCGAAGCGTTCGCCGGCTACCTTCTGCCGTGGGGCCAGATGTCCTACTGGGGCGCGCAGGTCATCATCTCGTTGTTTGGTGCCATCCCGGTCGTCGGCGACGGCATCGTCGAGTTCATTCGCGGCGATTACTCGATTTCGGACATCACCCTGAACCGTTTCTTCGCGCTGCACGTGATCGCACTGCCGCTCGCGTTGATCGGCCTCGTTTTCGTTCACATCGTCGCGCTGCATGAAGTCGGCTCGAACAATCCGGACGGCATCGAGATCAAGGAGCACAAGGGACCGGACGGCGTGCCGCTCGATGGCATCGCATTTCACCCGTACCACACCAGCAAGGATCTCGTCGCGATCATCGTCTTCCTGATGATATTCAGCGCGGTCGTCTTCTTTGCGCCCGAGATGGGCGGCTATTTTCTCGAGCATGCCAATTTCGAGCCCGCAAACCTGAGGGCCACACCGGAGCACATCGCACCGGTCTGGTACTTCACGCCGTTCTACGCGATTCTCCGCGCGGTCCCGGACAAGTTGTGGGGCTTCATATTATTCGGCCTGTCGGTCGTGCTGCCGGTATTTCTCCCCTGGCTGGACCGCTCCCGCGTGAAGTCGATTCGTTATCGCGGCTGGATCTACAAGTCTGCACTGACGATCTTCGTCATCACGTTCCTGACGCTCGGATGGCTCGGCGTGCAACCGGCCGAGGGTATCTACGTCATGATGGCCAGGATCTTCACGGTCCTCTATTTCGCGTTCTTCCTGCTGATGCCGTACTACACGAAGATAGACAAGACGAAGCCCGTACCGGAGAGGGTGGTCTACCATGGTTAAGTTCAACATGATCGCCAGGCTTCTGGGAGTAATGGCTCTGCTGGGCGCAACGCAGAGTCTGGCCGCTGGCGGTGCCGCGCTCGAACACGCGGACATCGATCCCGGCAATATCGCATCTCTGCAGCGCGGTGCACGCAACTTCATGAACTACTGCTCGGGTTGCCACTCTGCGAAGTTTGTCCGCTACAAGACCATCGGCAGGGACCTGGAGCTTTCGGAAGAACAGCTCATCGAAAACCTCATGTTCAATGCCGACAAGACCTTCGAAACCATCAAGGTCTCGATGCCGGAGGCCGCAGCGGGGCGCTGGTTCGGCGTCGTGCCGCCCGATCTGTCGCTCATCGGGCGCGCCAAGGGTGCAGACTACATTTACTCGTTCCTGAACGGCTTTTACGTCCAGTCAGAGAGCCCCACGGGTGTCGATAATCTCGTTCTTGCGGGCACGAGCATGCCGCACGTGTTGTGGGAGCTGCAGGGTTACCAGGAAGCAATTTTCTCCGAGCATACCGAAGATGGCGTTACCTCGAAGCAGTTCGAGGGTTTCGAGACGTTGACGGAGGGGTCGCTGGACGCGGAAGCTTACGATGAGTTCGTTCGCGACACCGTGAATTTCCTCGTCTATATCGCGGAGCCTATTCGTTCCGAGCGCCGCACGCTCGGTGTCTGGGTACTGATGTACCTCATCTTTTTCTGGATTATTGCCGTGATGTTGAAAAAGCAGATCTGGAAGGACGTCAAATAAATGGCAACGATTCCGAACAGGCGGTCCGTCATGACCTTGTTTTCCCGGCCGACGGATATTCACAGTCATCGTACCCGCCTGGTCCTCGCGGAAAAAAACATCAACATCGAGATCGTCAACGTTATGGGCCCGGATCTGCCCGAGGACCTGATGGACCTGAACCCGTATCACACGGTACCTACACTGGTCGACCGCGATCTCACGCTCTACGACTCGCGCGTCATCATCGAGTATCTCGATGAACGGTTCCCGCATCCGCCGTTGATGCCCGTTGATCCGGTCACGCGCGCGCAGTTCCGCCTCGCTCTGTTTCGTATCGAGACAGACTGGTATTCGCTGGCGGAAGAGGCCGATCCGTTCGACGGCAAGCTCAGTTCCAAGTCGCGCAAGATGCTGCGTGAGAGCATCCTGCAGAGCGCGGAACTGTTCGGCGCGCGGCCGTATTTCCTGAGCGATGAATTCTCGCTCGTGGATTGCAGTATCGCGCCCATCCTCTGGCGCCTGCCGCTTTACGGAATCGAGTTCGGCGCGCAGGGAGCGCCGATCGAGGCCTACATGAAACGCGTCTTTGCGCGCCGCTCGTTCCAGCAAAGCCTGACGGAGCTGGAGCAGGAAATGCGGATGTAGTTGAGTGGCAGGGTCCGGGGTATTGATTCCCGGGCTGCTCGCCTGCGGCTCGCTTTAGGCCTCGGAAACCAATACCCCGGACCCTGTTGTTGCGGTGTGTGTCGGTTAGCGTCGGCTTATGTCTTCGCGTCGCGAATTGTTTTTACCCATATCCGGTCGGACATGCGTCTGCCGGTCGGCTTATGTTATCTTTTCAAACGCGCCGCAAAACGGTGGTAAGCTTCGTTCCAGGGAAAAACAACCAGGCTTGCGGGAAAGTGGCAAATCCAAGTCGATCAAAAAGACCCTATCTGATCAGAGCGATGCACGAATGGATGGCCGACAACGGCCATACGCCCCATATCGTGGTAGACGCTTCTGTCGATGGAGTCAGTGTGCCGCCGGAGCACGTCAAGGACGGCAAGATCATTCTGAATATCAGCGAATCCGCTGCGCATAATCTGAAACTCGTCAGCGATTCCGTGAGTTTCCGGGCGCGCTTCGGAGGCGTGCCCTTCGACGTATGGGTACCGACGAGTTCGATACTCGGCATCTACGCGCGGGAGACCGGGCAGGGAATGATCTTCTCCAACGACGCCGGCACGTCGGACTCTGTCCAGGACCAGAACGACGTCGAGGAGACGCGCTCGCGGCCGCACCTGCGGGTCGTCAAATAGCTGCGTCCTCAGGCGTCCCCGAGGAGCGTCGTGTCGATCAGGTCGCACAGGCAGTGAATCACCAGCAGGTGCACTTCCTGGATCCGGGCCGTGCGCGTCGCCGGTACGCGAATCTCCACGTCGTCGCCGGTGAACATACTGGCCATGCGGCCGCCATCGCGGCCTGACAGCGCTACGACCTTCATGCCGCGTTCGTGCGCCGCGGCGATGGCGCGACAGACATTTTCCGAGTTACCCGAGGTCGAGATGCCCAGCAGGACATCCTCCGCTCTGCCCAGCGCACGGACCTGTTTGCTGAAGATCTCTTCGTACGAATAGTCATTGCTGATCGACGTAATCGTCGAGGCGTCCGTCGTCAGCGCCATTGCCGGCAGTCCGGGGCGCTCCATTTCGAAGCGGTTCAGGAGTTCCGAGGAAAAGTGCTGGGAATCGGCGGCGGACCCGCCGTTGCCGCAGCTTAGAATCTTGCCGTCTTTCAACAGCGCCCGGGCCATCAGTTCTCCGGCCGCGGCGATACTCTCGCTCAAGGCGTCTACGGCATTCTGTTTGGTCGCGATGCTCTCCGCGAAGTGCTCACGAACGCGCGTTACTGGATCCATGATCTATCTACTCGTCATCAACGATGGGCCGATTCTAGCAGCCGATCGCGGATGCGTCCGGTCAGGGGCCGAAAGCATCGCGAATCCACTCGACGGATTGGCGCCCATCGCCGCCGCCGTCGACGCCGATGACGTCGAATCGCGCCGTGTGCGATGACAGTGCCGGGCGCATCGCAAGGAACATCTCCGCCGTCCTGACGAGCTTGCTTTGCTTGCGGTGGTCGACCGTCACGGCCGCACTCGAGAAGGCGCCGGGCGAGCGAAAACGCACCTCCACGAAAACGAGGCAGTCGTGATCGAGCATGATCAGGTCGATTTCGCCGTGCCGGCAACGAAAATTGCGTTCGACCGGCCGCAGTCCCCTGCGTTGCAGGAATTCGTGCGCGAGTTCCTCTGCGGCATCGCCTACAGTTCTCGTGTTTCTTCGTACCACGTCTGGTCGTCGTCAGGACTGTCCGGCGATACCGCTTCGTCGCCCCCGATCGTGAGGGACGGCGAGTCCAGGTCCCCGGGGCCGGGCAACGGCACCGGCTCCCCGCGGCGGAATTCCGCCCATGCGAGCCGGCGGTGGACACGGCCATTGCTGTCCAGGAACAGGACACCGGTCGCGCCGTCGATTTCCGGCATCGTGCCGTTGCGCGCGGCAAACAGCGGCGCGACCAGGTGGTAAGCGTCGTAACCCATCGCGTGCAGCCGGCCGAGACGACGCTCTTCGGGCCAGTATTCCCGGTAAACGTCCGGGAGGTAGCGGATCCAGCTCTGCGGCGCGATGATCCAGGGCGTATCCGCGAAACGTATGCCGTTCAGATCCGAATTCGAGCGGCCGTCCATCGCGTAGATCGACGAGGTCGAATACACGGGCAGATCGCCGGAGTAATGAAACTTGAGCTGCGACTTCAACAGGCGGCCTGCCGCGCCATCGGCCGCCAGGAAAATGAAGTCCACGTCCTGTCGGCGGCGCGGATCGAATTGCAGCGGGGAGCCGATATTCGCGCGCATCCGCTGGTATCGGCTCACGCTTCCGGCGAGCCCCATGAGTTCCTCGATCGTGCGCGAGAAATCCGCGCTTTCCGACGTGAAGCTGCGGTAATCGAGCAAGGCCCCGCCCCGGGCCTCGAACTCCGTTGCGAATGCTGTCAGCAGCCGCCGCCCCCAGTTGCTGTTGGGAACCAGCGCGACCGCCGTGCGGTGGCCGTCCTGCAGCGCGCGCGTGGCGGCGGATATCGCTTCGTCCTCGGGCGCGAGTGCGAACTGGAAAAGGCCCGGCGGCGGCAGCGATTCGTCCGGCAGGTAGTTCAGCGTAAGAACCGGCACGGGAACGAGGATGTCGTTCGCGAGTTCGTTCACGTTGTTGCGCAGCAGCGGTCCGACGACGAATTCGGCGCCATCCTCCACCGCGGACATGTAGGCTGCGCTGGGCCCGCCTTCGGCATCGACGTCGTAGATGCGAACGGACTGGCGATCGTCGAGCCCGCCGGCGCTCGCGAAATAGGCGCCGAGGAAACCGTTCTGCACCGCGAGCCCGGCACTCGCGGCGCGGCCGCTCAGGGGCAGCAACAGTGCGATGCGACGGGGGTATGCGAGCAACTGATCCGTGGAGATGTCCAGGTCGTCGAGCACGCTCATCGCAGGGTGCCCGGTGTTGCGTTCACGCCAGCGCACGACGCCGTTGCTCCAGCCGATGCCCTGCTGCCCCGTTGCCGTGGCGAGCGAGCCCAGCGTGAGCCAGCCGCGCACCGTCGGATCGGTGGCCATTTCAGCCGCAGCGCGCAGTACGTGCGGGTCGCTGACCAGCAGGCCCTTCCAGATCCGTTCGCGATTGCGCTCTATGCTCTGCCGGTCGTCCAGCCAGGTCTCGCGTTGCACCAGCAATTCGATTGCGCGCGCCGGTTCCTGGAGCTGAAACCATGCATCGGCGCGCAGGGCCTCCACCCGCAGTCGCAGGGCGGGCGGCAGGGACTCCCGGCTCAGGGACTCGAGGATATCCCTCGCGCTGTCCGCATCGCCCCGGAAAAGGAGCATCGCGGCGCGGGTAGAATTCCAGCGCCACAGGAGTTCACCGCTTTGCGGCTGCGCGACTCCGCGGAAAGCATTCTGTGCGCGAACCGCGTCGCCGGCGTCGAGCCAGTTGTCCACGGCCAGCAACGTGAGCCGGTCGCGTTCGCCGCCGCTCGCGCCGGCGGCAAGGCCGATGTAGGCGCTTGCCGCTTCGGCGTACTCGCCGTTCAGTGCGAGCCGCTCGGCGCGGGCTTCGGCGGACCCGCCAAACGCGCCGCCACCCGGCGTTTCACAGGCGGCGATAACGAGTGCCAGCAACAGCACGGCCAGCGTGCTTGCTTTGCGGTTCCATTGCCGGGCAGGATGTCCTTCAGAATTCATTGGTCGTGCACTTGTTGATAAGGGCCGGAATCGAGCGCGCTATGAGCGGCACACTGTTCGTCGTTGCCACACCGATCGGAAACCTCGAAGACCTGTCTCCGCGAGCACGCCAGACGCTCGCCGAAGTCGATCTCATTGCCGCCGAGGATACCCGCCACACCGGGCGATTGCTATTGCATTTAGGGGTGAAAACGCCGCAATTTGCGCTGCACGAGCATAACGAGGCGCGGGCTGCGCAGTCTCTCATCGAACGGCTGAAGGACGGCAACTCGGTGGCGCTGGTCAGTGACGCCGGCACGCCGCTGGTAAGCGATCCC
Organism: Woeseiaceae bacterium; assembly: GCA_035465295.1. Taxonomy (GTDB): domain Bacteria; phylum Pseudomonadota; class Gammaproteobacteria; order Steroidobacterales; family Woeseiaceae; genus UBA1847. The sequence continues at coordinate 16,353 of DATHRM010000291.1, forward strand.
GGCTACCGACTGGTACAGGCTGCTCACGAACACGGTATTACGGTATCGCCGGTGGCGGGTCCGTCCGCAGTTACCGCCGCATTGTCGGTTTCCGGTTTGCCGACCGACCGATTCGGTTTCGAAGGCTTCCCGCCGGCGAAACCGGTGGCGCGCCGGAAATGGCTGCAGGCGCGCGCTGCGGACGGGCGCACGCTGCTGTTTTTCGAGGCGGTGCACAGGATAGCTGCGACGCTTGCCGACATGGTCGACGTCTTCGGTGCGGACCGCGAGGCTTTTCTCGGCCGCGAACTGAGCAAGCTTCACGAGCAGTGCAGGCGCGCAACGCTCGCCGAGTTGCTCGACGAAGTCAGCGACGGGAGGATCGTGTCGAAAGGCGAGTTCGTCATAGCCGTACACGGCGCCGATGACGGCGCGTCTTCATCGATCGATGCGGAGCGCCTTCTCAGGGAGCTCGCAGAGGCGCTGCCGCCAAAAACGGCGGCAGCGATCGCGGCCCGCGTGACCGGGGAAAGACGTAACGCGCTCTACCGGCGCCTGCTCGCGATCAAGGGCGCCGGTGACGCCTGATTGCAGCGAGGCGCGGCAGGCGGAAATGCTTTAGAATTCGCGGTCCGGAAAAGCCGGAGCTGGCCAGGCAATCGCTGTCTCGAGAGAGGCGGAGGAAAGTCCGGGCTCCTTCGGACAGGGCGCCAGGTAACGCCTGGAGGGCGCGAGCCCATGGAAAGTGCCACAGAAAACAAACCGCCGGGCGCATGCCCGGTAAGGGTGAAAAGGTGCGGTAAGAGCGCACCGCGCGGCTGGTAACAGTCCGCGGCACGGTAAACCCCGCCCGGAGCAAGACCAAATAGGGGAGTGCGTGGCCTCACCGCCACACCGCCGGTTCCGAGCGGACTCCCGGGTAGGTTGCTGGAGGCGGCCGGTGACGGCCGTCCTAGATGAATGATTGCCCTCGACAGAACCCGGCTTATTGCCAGCTCCGGCTTTTCCGATTTTCGGCGGTTGCGCAAATGCGGGCGCCGGCGGCGTTTCGGACCCCGTGTCGCCGTTCGCCGGCCCGATACTCACCTGATTTGGAAGAAATAAACGTAAGCGATTGATTTCGTTTGCGCGTTTCCTGCCATTTTTTGCCCGAATTGGGCCACCCGATTGCCCCTAAGTCCCTGTAGAACAACCATAAATTAGTGGGCGTTGTTGACGCTTGGCGGGGCCAAACCTATAGTGTCGAAAAGTGGAAAAAAGTGGGAGGAAATGGGCGTTACTCCCGGATTTCGTGCCAGAAGAACGAAGCCGGACCTGCCCGAGTCGCTGTGTTTCGAGGGGCCACCAAAGTCACGTTGGACGCCAAGGGGCGTATGGCAATACCGACCCGGTACCGGGATCGGCTTGTCGCCCGTTGTGAGGGCCAGATCATCGTTACCGTGGACAAGGATCACTGCCTCCTGGTCTATCCGCTGCCGGACTGGGAAGAACTCGAGCGCAAGCTCGTCCGACTCCCCAGCATGAACAAGGTCGCACGTCGAATAGTGCGGATTATGGTCGGTTATGCGACCGAGGTCGACATGGATGCGAACGGACGCATTCTCGTGTCGCGGGAGTTGAGGGATTTCGCCTCGCTCGAGAAGAACGCGATTCTGATCGGGCAGGGCAACAAGTTCGAATTATGGGATGAAGCGACCTGGAACGACAAGCGTGACGCCTGGCTCAGCGAGGAAGACGAAGGCGAGCTGCCGGCCGAACTCGAGTCGATCTCGTTCTAGGTTGTACGACATCCGATGAGCAGCAACGCGCATGTGCCGGTGCTGCTGGGGCCGGTCCTCGAAGGACTGAATATAGAAGCGAACGGTTGTTACGTCGACGGGACGTTCGGCCGGGGGGGGCACAGCAGGGCCATCCTCGAACGATTGACTGCGAACGGGCGCCTTATCGCCATCGACCGGGACCCGCAGGCAATCGCATCGGCACCGGAAGCCCTGCTGTCGGACCCGCGATTCGAATTGATACGAGGTGAAAGTGCGCAACTTGAGAAGTTCATTGACGAAAGAGATCTCCGCGGCAGCGTGGATGGAGTGCTCCTCGACCTCGGCGTCTCTTCGCCGCAACTGGACGAAGCAGGCCGTGGCTTCAGCTTCCTCCGTGACGGACCTCTCGACATGCGGATGGATCCGGATACAGGCGTCAGCGCCGCCGACTGGCTCGCACGAGTGGATGAAAAGGAATTGAAGCGGGTTCTGAAAACCTACGGTGAAGAGCGTTCCGCTGCGCGAATTGCGCGGGCGATCGTGTCTGCGCGCGATGAGGCGCCGATCCGGCGCACGGGTCAGCTGGCGAAGGTCATTGCCGACGCCGCGCCGTCTCACGGCGACAGGATCCATCCCGCCACGCGTTCGTTCCAGGCGATCCGGATCGTCATCAATGCGGAACTGGAGCAGCTTCGCGCCGCGCTCGAGCAGAGCGTGAACGTGCTGCGGCGCGGTGGCCGCCTTTGCGTCATCAGCTTCCACTCGCTGGAGGACCGGCTGGTCAAGCGCTTCATTCGCGAGACCTCGCGCGAACCCGAACAGTATCGCGGCATGCCCTCGGTGCCGCCGGAGTACCGGCCGAAGCTCAGGCCCGTCGGCAAGCTCATCGAGGCTACGGCCGCAGAGATCGCGGCGAACAGGCGCGCACGCAGCGCCCGGCTGCGCGTGGCGGAGAGGCTGTGATGGTCTTCGACTCGAAAGCACAGCCGGCAATGCTCGTGCTCGTTTTCGCCGCCGTCTGCGTGATGAGCGCGATGGCGCTCGTCTATACCAAGCACGAGGCGCGCAAACTGTTCGTCGAGCTCGAAATGCTGACCCGCGAGCGCGACGAGCTGAATATCGAGTGGGGGCAGCTGCAAATCGAACAAAGCACCTGGGCCACCCATGCCCGCATCGAGCAGGTTGCACTCGACAGGCTGTCGCTGGTGCGCCCACAGTCAACTGAAATCTTTGTCATCGAACGCCCATGACGCGCGGAGCCGAAACGAAAACCCGGACGACGAAACGATTTGTCGGCAGGGTGACACTGGTATTGGTGTTCTTTTCCATGGTCGCGGCCGCCCTCGCGGCGCGTGCCGTTCACCTGCAGGTGCTGAACAAGGAATTCCTGAACCAGCAGGCGGATACGCGCCATCTTCGCCGTGAGCGAATTTCCGCGCACCGCGGGACCATCACCGATCGCAACGGCGAGCCGCTCGCGATAAGTACCCCCGTGGACAGCGTCTGGGCCAACCCGAAGGAGCTGGCCCCCGCCGTCGACGACGTCCCGCAACTCGCGCGTGCACTCGGACTCGATCCCCAGCTCCTGATGCGACGCATCACGCGCAGCATGGACAAGGAATTCCTGTACCTGAAACGCCACCTCAGCCCCGAACAGGCGCAACAGGTACTGGCGCTCAAGCTGCCCGGCGTCAACGTGCAGCGCGAATACCGCCGCTACTACCCGGCCGGCGAGGTAACCGGGCACCTGGTCGGATTCACCGATATCGACGACGAGGGCCAGGAAGGCCTGGAGCTTGCGTTCAATCACTGGCTGGCCGGCGAGTCGGGTGCCAAGCGCGTGCTCAAGGATCGTCTCGGCCGCTCGGTCGAGAACGTGGAAAGCATCCGGCCCGCACGCCACGGCAAGAATCTCCGCACCAGCATCGACCTCCGCATCCAGTACCTCGCGTACCGGACGCTGAAAGCCGCGATCCAGTCCTACAACGCCGAGTCCGGCTCGATCGTCGTGCTCGACGTCAACACGGGCGAAGTGCTGGCGATCGTGAACCAGCCCACCTACAACCCGAACGACCGGTCGCAGTTCTCGGCGGAGCGCTACCGCAACCGGGCGGTCACGGACATCTTCGAGCCCGGCTCGAGCATCAAGCCGCTGGTCGTTGCCGCGGCACTCGAGAGCGGCGAGTTCCGGCCCAGCAGCGTCATCGACACGGCACCCGGTTACGTGACGGTCGGTGCGAAGACCATCGAGGATCGCCGCAACCTGGGGCGCGTCAGTCTCACGACGATTCTCGCGCGCTCGTCCAACGTCGGGGTCACGAAGCTCGCGATGTCGCTGCAGCCGGACCAGTTATGGCAGACGATGACCGAATTCGGGCTGGGTTCACTGACGTCGAGCGCGTTTCCCGGCGAGTCGGCCGGGCTGCTCACCCACTTCAGCAACTGGAAGCCGATCAGCCAGGCGACGCTGGCTTACGGTTACGGCGTATCCGTCACGGCCCTGCAGCTGGCACAGGCCTACTCGACGCTCGGTAACGGCGGACGCCTGTACCCGGTCTCGATGGTGGCACTCGACTCGCCGATCGAGGGCCGGCAGGTCATTGCACCCGACACGGCCGCGGCCGTGCGGCGCATGCTGGAAGAGGTGGTGCGTCCCGGCGGGACCGGCACCAAGGCGGCTGTCGCCGGATACAGGGTGGCGGGCAAGACCGGCACCGCCTGGAAATTCGCGGCGGGCGGCTACTCCGAGGACAAGTACATTTCGATTTTTGCGGGCCTCGCGCCGGCCAGCGATCCGCGGCTGGCGGCGGTTGTCGTCATCGACGAGCCTTCCGGGGAACTCTATTACGGCAGTGACGTCGCGGCACCCGTATTCGCCGACGTCATGACCGAGTCACTGCGCCTGCTCGCCGTGCCGCCCGATGCGCTTCCCGCGCGCGACCCCGGCAGCATCATGCAGGCGATGAGTCGATGAACATGGCGGCGCAACAGATCAACGCCTCGATGACGATCGCAACATTACTGCGTGGCTTCGCCGAGGCGCCGGACATCGCCATCAGCGGTATCGCGAGCGATACCCGGGACGTCCACGATGGCTCGCTGTTTCTCGCCTGTCGCGGCGAACGCAGTCACGGGCTGGACTATGCAGCGCAGGCCATCGCAGCCGGCGCCGCGGCCATTGCCTACGATGCGTCGACGGCCCGCAACGTTCCGGAAATCGACGCCCCGCTTATTCCGGTCGACGCGTTGCGCAGCCGGCTCGGTGAAATCGCGAACCGTTTTTACGACTCTCCGTCGCAATCGGTGCGAGTGCTGGCGGTTACGGGCACGAACGGCAAGACGACCGTTGCATGGCTGCTCGCGCAAACCCTGCAACGGCTCGGCAGGGCCTGCGGCTACGCGGGCACGCTCGGTTTCGGTGTGGACGCTCTGAGCGGTGCCAGGGGTATGACGACACCCGATGTCGTGGAGTTGCACCGGCGCCTGGCGACGTTCCGGGATGCGGGCGCGGGCTGCGCAGCCGTGGAGGTTTCGTCTCACGCGCTGGCGCAGGATCGTATCGACGGCGTTACGATCGATACCGCACTGTTCACGAACCTGACTCGTGACCACCTCGATTACCACCGCGACATGGAAGCCTATGGCGAGGCAAAGGCATCGCTGTTCCTGGCCGCGGAGCCCGCGCGGCAAATCGTCAATGTCGATTCGCATTTCGGCCGCCAGCTTGCAAAGCGGTGCGGCCGGGACGTCATCAGCGTCTCGATGGACGCAGCCCACATCGACGAGAGCCTCCCGCATGTCGTCCTTGGCGTCACCGATTCGACGGCGCACGGCTTCGACGTATCGATCTCGAGTTCCTGGGGCGCGGGCCGGTTCCTGCTGCCGCTTCACGGCGAGTTCAATGTCGCCAATGCGGCTCTGGTACTCGCGTTCCTGCTCAGCGACGGCGTGCCCCTGGACGCGGCGTGCGCGGCGCTGGCGGCCGCGAAGGCGCCGCCGGGGCGCCTGCAGCGCGTCGACGTCGAAGCGGGTCCCGAGGTATTCGTGGACTACGCACACACGCCGGATGCCGTCGAAATGGCACTCTGCGCGCTGCGGCCGCACTGCGCCGGTGAGCTGTGGTGCGTGTTCGGGTGCGGCGGCGATCGTGACGCGGGCAAACGCCCGTTGATGGCGAGCGCCGTCGAGCGGCTCGCAGACCGGATCGTCGTCACGACCGACAATCCGCGCAGCGAAGATCCCCGCCAGATCATCGACGCGATCCTCGACGGGTTCGAGGATCCCGCCGCCGCGACGGTCATCGAGGACAGGGCTGCGGCGATCGCCTGGACGGTCGGCAACGCGGCCGCGGGCGACATCGTGCTGCTCGCCGGCAAGGGCCATGAGAACTACCAGTTGATCGGCGGCGAACGCCGCGACTTTTCCGATTACGGCGTCGCGGCCGCCAGCCTGCAGGCGCGCAAGCGCCGCGCGGAGGAGGACGAGTGATGTCCACGCTTGCCGCCGCGGCCGAATCCATGCACGGCAAACTGCATGGCGCCGATCGTTCGTTCGCCGGCGTGAGCACCGATACGCGCAGCCTGAAACAAGGCGAGCTTTTCATCGCATTGCAGGGCCCGAATTTCGATGGCTGCGACTATCTCGGCCAGGCTCGCGACAAGGGCGCGGCGGGCGCCGTGGTGCCGCGGCTCGGCGACGCGGACATCTCGCAGATCGCGGTGGACGATTCCAGGCGTGCACTCGGCGAACTCGGTGCCGCCTGGCGGCAGCAGTTGTCGCCGGTTGTCGTCGGCGTGACGGGCAGCAACGGCAAAACGACGCTGAAAGAGCTGACGGCCGCGTGCCTCGGCACGGCGGCGCCGACACTGGCCACGCACGGCAACCTGAACAACGACATCGGCATGCCGCTGATGTTGACGCGCATCGAGAACCGCCACCGCTTTGCCGTGCTGGAAATGGGCGCGAACCACGCGGGCGAAATCGCTTACCTGACCGCATTGGCGAAGCCGGATATCGTCGTCATCACCAACGCGGCAGCTGCGCACCTCGAAGGTTTCGGTTCGCTCGACGGCGTCGCTCGTGCGAAGGGCGAGATCCTGTGCGGGGAGTCCCGGCCGAAGGTGGCCATCCTCAATGCCGACGATCGCTATTTCGACTACTGGTCGAAGCTCGTCGAGGATATCCAGTTGCTGACCTTCGGCATCGAGGCTGATGCCGACGTCTACGCCCGCAATATCGTCGCCCGGCCCGGTTGTTCGTCCTTCGACCTGTATCTGCCCGGCGGCGAGGTCGGCGTTACCCTGCCGCTTTCCGGCCTGCACAACGTCAGGAATGCGTGCGCGGCGGCGGCGATTGCCGCCGCCGCCGGCATCGATGTTGCCGATATCAAGGCCGGGCTCGAGTCCGTACAGCCCGTCGATGGCCGGCTCCGGCGCCTTGCAGGCATCAATGGCGCAACGATCTACGACGACAGCTACAACGCCAACCCGCTGAGCGTCGTCGCGGCCGCTGAATTCCTCGCATCGTTGCCGGGCAACAATGTCCTCGTGCTCGGGGACATGGGCGAACTCGGAGATGATGCAGCGAAACTGCATGCCGACACCGGGACGCAGGTCCGGCAGGCCGGGATTTCCCGGCTGCTGGCGACCGGAGAGCTGTCCCGGAACACGGTGGAGGGATTCGGAGAGGGCGCGAGCTGGCATGCCGGTATCGACGATCTCGCGGCGGGACTGACGCCGGAACTGCGCGAGGGCGTGAACGTCCTCGTCAAGGGCTCCCGCTTCATGCGTATGGAGCGAGTCGTGGAAGCGCTGCGCGATCCGCACGCCGCGGACAGGGAGGCCTGACTGTGCTGCTCTACCTTACGAATTACCTGGCGCAGTTCGAGTCCGGCTTCAACGTCTTCAACTACCTGACGATGCGCGCGATCCTCGGGGCGCTGACGGCGCTGATCCTGTCGTTCGTCATCGGGCCGCGCATGATCGCGAAGCTCAGCATGAACCAGGTCGGTCAACCGGTTCGGGAAGAGGGCCCGGTTACCCACCTTCCCAAGGCGGGCACGCCGACGATGGGCGGTGCTCTGATCCTGACCGCGATCGCCGTGAGCACGGTGCTCTGGGCCGATCTCGAAAACCTCTTCGTCTGGGTGGTTCTCTTCGTGATGCTGTCGTTCGGCGTCATCGGCTACGTCGACGACTACAAGAAACTCGTTTTGCAGGACCCGGCCGGTATCTCGGCCAAACAAAAGCTCTTCTGGCAGTCTGCAGCGGCGATCACCGCTGCCATTGCTTTGTACGTTACGGCAACCGATGAGGTGTCCACCTCGTTGCTGATCCCGTATTTCAAAGACCTCTCGATACCGCTCGGCATGTTCCAGGTCGTCGTAACGTACTTCTTTATTGTTGGCTTCTCGAACGCCGTCAACCTGACAGACGGCCTCGACGGCCTCGCGATCATGCCGACCGTTCTCGTGGGCGGCGCGCTCGGCGTATTTGCCTATGTAACAGGTCGCATAGACTTCTCCGATTACCTTGGCATTCCTTATGTTGCCGGTGCCGGCGAAATGATGGTCTTCTGCGCCGCGCTGTCCGGGGCAGGGCTCGGATTCCTCTGGTTCAACACGTATCCGGCACAGGTGTTCATGGGCGACATCGGCGCCCTCGCGCTCGGCGCCGCGCTTGGTGTCGTTGCTGTCATTGTGCGGCAGGAAATCGTGCTCGCAATCATGGGCGGCATATTCGTGGTGGAGACGCTGTCGGTCATGATCCAGGTTGCGTCGTACAAGTTGACCGGGCGCCGCGTGTTCCGCATGGCCCCGATACATCATCACTTCGAGCTCAAAGGATGGGCCGAGCCCAAGGTGATCGTCCGCTTCTGGATCATCACCGTCATCCTGGTGTTGATCGGTTTTGCGAGCCTGAAGATTCGATGAGCGCGGTGAAGAAAAAGAAGGCGAAAGCGAAAGCCGCGCCCCGGCAGAAGGCGGCGGAGAAAGACCTCGTGCTCGGACTGGGTGCCACCGGGCTGTCCGTCGCCCGCTATCTGAAGCGAGCGGGGCGCGACGCCGTGTTTTTCGACAGCCGTGAGGAGCCGCCGGGTTTGCAGGAACTAGACGAGCTGTGGGCCGATGCCGAACGGGAACTCGGGGGCAGCGAACTTCCCGCGAACGTCGCGCGCGTGATCGCCTCACCCGGAATCGCGGACAGCGACGCACTTGTGGAAGCGGCGCGCGATGCAGGGCTCGAGGTCGTGTCGGATATCGAGCTTTTTGCGCGCGATGCAAAAGCACCGTTCGTCGGTGTCACCGGCTCGAACGGCAAGAGCACGGTGACGACGCTGATTTACCACATGTGCCGCGCGGCGGGACAGAGCGCGCTCGCCGGGGGCAATCTCGGGGAGCCTGCGCTCGACCTGCTCGCGGAGGAAGCGCCGGATCTCTATGTGCTCGAGCTCTCCAGCTTCCAGCTGCAGCGGACGCAAAAATTGCCGGCGAAGGTCGCCGTCATGCTCAACGTGACGCCCGATCACCTCGACTGGCACGCGAGCGAAGAGGAATACCGCGAGGCGAAGTACCGGATCTTCCGCGAAGCGGAGTCCGCGGTCATCAACCGCGAGGACGCCGAGTCCGCCGAGCGGACGAAGCACATCGAACGGGTGATCAGCTTCGGTCTCGACGCGCCGGCGGACGGGCACTACGGCATACGGCGCGAAGACGACCAGGTGTTTCTCGCGCGCGGCGACAACGTGCTGCTCGCCGTGAGCGAACTGGCTCTCTTCGGGGTGCATAACCAGGCGAATGCGCTGGCGGCGCTTGCCGCGGGCGAGCTGCTCGGACTCGACCTGCAGGCGATGCTGCAGGTGCTGTGCGAGTTTCCCGGCCTGCCCCATCGCATGCAGTTCGTGCGCCGGCTTTCCGCCGTCAACTACGTCAACGATTCGAAAGCCACGAACGTCGCGGCAGCCATCGCGTCCATCCAGTCGGTCGACGGCATGCTCGTTCTGATTGCGGGCGGCGAGGGCAAGGGTGGAGACTTCAGCGCCCTTGCGGAGCCCCTCGAGAACAAGCTGCGCGCGGCGGTCCTGATCGGCAGGGATGCAGAAGCCATCGAGAAGGGCCTCGATACGATCATGCCGACCTACTTCGCGCGCGACATGGAGGATGCGGTCCAGCAGGCTGCCGCATTCGCCGAGGCGGACGACACGGTGCTGCTGGCGCCGGCGTGTGCGAGCTTCGACCAGTTCGAGAACTACGCGGCACGCGGCGACGCGTTCTGCAAGGCGGTGGAGGCGCTGAGGCCATGACCGCGAGGACCACGACATGGCCTTTCCCCGCACGCCTGCGCACCACGCTGCAGCTCGACCCCGTGCTGCTCGGCCTGATCCTGACGCTGTTGCTCGGCGGCTTCGTGGTGCTTGCGTCCGCGTCGATTTCGGTATCCGACAACCTCACCGGCGAAGCGTTCTACTACGTCGAGCGCCAGTTGCTTGCCGCGCTGATCGGCGCGGCCGCCGGCATCGCCTGCCTCTACATCCCGATGCAGGTGTGGCGCAGTGCGGGCCCGCTGATGCTGCTCGCAGGGCTGGCGCTGCTCTTCCTCGTGCTGTTGCCGGGTGTCGGGTACGAGGTGAACGGCGCCCGCCGCTGGATTCGCTTCGGGGTACTCAACCTGCAGGTCTCCGAACCGGCACGACTGTGCTTCATCATCTACCTGGCCGGCTATCTCGTGCGCCACAACAAGGACCTGCGCGAACGGTTCAGCGGCTTCCTGAAACCGATGATCGTGCTGAGCATCGCCTGCGC
>DATHRM010000292.1:0-1574 GCA_035465295.1 Woeseiaceae bacterium
CTACGACAATTTTTCACTGAACATTCATGCCGCGCGGGATATTGGCCACGGCGAAATCAGTTTGCGGCACTGGCACGCTGAAGGCACCGTGGAATATCTCGACTTTTTCCTGGCGCCGGTCGACCAGGACTTCAGGAATTCGGTCACGGCATTTCAGTTCGACAAGCAACTGTCCGGGCGCGGCACGAACAAGCTGATCGTCTCCCACATGCAGGACCGCATTGCTCAGAACCAGTCGGACGATTTCGTCGAATCCGACCGTATCAGCCTCGACTGGCAGCATACCCTGGCGTTCTCCGAGCACACGCTGACCGCAGGCGTATTCGCCATGCACGAGACCGCGAAGACCCTGTCGTTCGGTTCGGGTTTTGACGAAGACACCGACGTACAAGCGGTGTTCGTGCAGGACCAGTGGATCCGCAGCCGGCACCGCGCATTCGTCGCGGGGCGCCTCACGGACCATGAAACCTTCGGCAACCGGGCGACCTACAATGTCGAGTACGGCTTCGAGCTGACGCCCTCCTGGACCGTGCGCGGCGGCGTCGGACGCGCCTTCCGTGCGCCCGACGCAACGGACCGCTACGGTTTCGGCGGCAATCCCGACCTGGAACCGGAGATTGCGGACGAGATCCAGCTCGGCCTGCGATACGCGCCGGGCGGCCGCCACAGCGTCGATATCGAGTTTTACGCGAACGATATCGAAGACCTGATCGAATTCGACTTCGCGACCTTCACGCTCGTCAACATCGACACCGCCGAAATACGCGGCGCACAGCTGGGCTACGAATACCTGGGCGACACGTTCTCCCTGCGCACCGACCTCGTCAGGCAACGGGCCGACGATACGACCACTGGTGCACGGCTGCTGCGCCGCGCCGAGGAGAGCATCACGGTAAGCTACACGCAGGACGTCGGGGAACACCGCCTCGGTCTTTCCGTTCTCGCCAGCGGCGACCGCGAGGGCTTCGGCGGCATCAACCTGCCGGGTTATGTCGTCGCGAGCCTGACCGGCCAGTTCCAGCTTTCCAGCAACCTGCAGCTCAATGCGCGCGTGGAAAACCTGCTGGACGCCGACTACCAGACCGCCGCGGATTTTCGCATGCAGGGGCGCAGCGCATTCATCGAACTCAAGTACGCCAGGCCATAACCATGGGTAAACGACTCAGCAAGATTTACACACGCACCGGCGACGACGGCACGACAGGCCTGGGCGACGGCTCGAGGACGCCGAAGGACAATCCACGCGTAGAAGCCTACGGCACCGTCGACGAGGCGAACAGCGCGATCGGCGTGGTCTTGTCACACGATGCCTTGCCGGCATCGGTTCGATCGAGCCTGACGGACGTGCAGCATGACCTGTTCGAACTCGGCGGCGAGCTGTGCATTCCGGGCCATAGCGCTATCACGGAATCCATGATCGACCGGCTCGAGCACGAACTCGACGAGCACAACAGCGAACTGCCCGCGCTCGACGACTTCATCCTTCCCGGCGGCAGTCCGGCCGCGGCGGCCTGCCATCTCGCGCGCACCATCGTGCGCCGCGCCGAACGGCGCACGAAAACGCTCGCCGACGC
>DATHRM010000293.1:0-3224 GCA_035465295.1 Woeseiaceae bacterium
GGCTCCCCGGACCGTCAGAAACGGGGCGAAACCGAGCCATACTGGTCAGCCCCGCAATCCCCGCGGATCGCTAGTGATGGTAGGGCTTCCGTAGTTTTCGGCTTCGATCCTCGGGGGCCGACTTTCGGACTCATAATCCCAAGGTCGCTGGTTCGAGTCCAGCCGGGCCCATTGGAAGGAAAAGGTTGGGGAGATGGGACGTAGGCATGTCCTAAGCAAAGTAGCGCGGGGTCGGAAGTGCCGTGATTGTGCCGTAGATGTGTCTCTCCCAGTCGAAACTACTCATCCTCTGACCCCTGCAAAGCGAGGGTGAAGACATGCGGTTCTCGGCGCAGGTTGCAGGCCGCAACACCTGACTTCCAGTCACCGTTTGTGCACTTACGCTCGATCAAGTAGCTGAACCCGTGGACGGGGCCGAGAGTGCCGACGCGGGGCATCGCTTGTCCGCGGCCCAACCCTTGACAAAGATTAGACAACCTTGCACACTCCGGGTATGGAAAGCGGTGCTGCAATTTCGACTCAACCCAAAAAACCGGAGTGACACCAATGTTGACAGACAGAATCCTCACCAGCCTGGCGACCGCGGCCTTCGCCCTGGTCGTCGCGACTCCCGCGCTGGCCCAGGACGCGCAAGAAATGGCGATGGACGACCAGCCGGACATCGTGGAGACGGCGGTTTCGGCCGGCTCGTTCAACACCCTGGCCGCGGCCCTCGAAGCAGCGAACCTGATCGAGACGCTGCAGGGCGACGGACCGTTCACCGTGTTCGCGCCGACCGACGAGGCGTTTGCGAAGCTTCCGGCCGGAACGGTCGAGAGCCTGCTCGAACCGGGCAATCGTGATCAGCTCGTGGCGATCCTCACCTATCACGTCGTGCCCGGCGAATTGATGGCGGCCGACGTCATCGCAGCGGGTGAGGCGAAGACCGTTCAGGGAGGCACGGTCGAGTTCAGCGTGACCGACGCGGGCGCCATGATCCAGAACGCGAACATCGTGCAGACGGACATCGCGGCGAGCAACGGCGTCATCCACGTGATCGACACCGTCATCATGCCCGAGAAAAACTAGACGCGAGGCGGACGCAGGTTCAGCGGGGGTCGGTGATCGTGCCGTCCCCCGCTTCTTCTTGGCCCGTTGTCCCCCAATGGGCCCCGGAGAACTCTTAGACCTTCGCGCCCTTGACCAGTCTTCCCGATGAATCGACTGTGCCGCGATTGTGTCGTAACCGGCACAATCTGACGTAAACGGAGAGATGATCCGCGGGGCGAGGAACCCCGCGGATCGTTAGTGCTGGCGCGGCTTAGGCGCCGCAGGTGACAGGGCAGGGCGGTGGAGGAACGGACTCATAATCCCAAGGTCGCGGGTTCGAGTCCTGCCGGGCCCATTCGAGCCCGCCATTCCACTGGCATCAATCGGAAGGCTGGCGGTCTCGGTCTCGGCCTCCCGTCAGCGTTTCGCGAACGCGCGCGCCTCTCGTAGCGCCGGACGGTCCGCCACGTCTCCGGCAGTCACGGCCAGCAGCTCCCCGTAGTAGGCGGCTGCATCGCCGTCGCGTCCGACTGCGACCGCGGCCCGCGCGGCTCCCGCCAGGCTGTTGAACCGGCCCGGCCACGTGTCGAGCGAGCCCTCATAGGCCTCCAGGGCTTCCGCGGGGCGGTCGAGCTCCATGAGAAGATCGCCGAGCGCCTCCTGCGCCGGGTAGAGTGCCCCGGGGGTCACCGGATGCTTCTGGGTCGAAGCCTCGAGCTCGACCGCGTCCGACGCGAGGCGGACGGCAGCGTTCTCATCACCACCGGCAAGAGCCAGGCGCGCCGCGAGGATCAGTCGATCGATCTCGATGTACTCCGCGAAGGCCTGCTCGTCGGCCGCGGTCGCCGCATCGCGTAGTTCGTCCATGTGCCGTTCGGCGTTCGCGGCCGCGTCCAGCTGTCCGGTGTGCACGGCGCCCAGTCCACGCGCGAACCAGCTGATCGCCTCGGCCCAGCGGAACTTGTCCCAGTCCACGCTCTCCGGCGCGCGCGGCTCGATCAGCCCGGCTTCTTCCCACGCCCTCCGTTCGACCGCGTAGCGTGCGGGGATCGTGGCGAGGTGAAATGCGCTGATGAACGTGGCCTGGTACGCATCCTCTTGCTTCGTCCGGTTGACGAGCGCGAGAGCCCGGTCGTCCTCCGCCCGCTGCAGGTACGCATATACCTGGTAGTCGAGCGCGTGGAGATAGTGATGCGAGACCGCCTCGCCCGCCGGGAAGCTCAGCGCGGCCGCCGCCGACCGGCGGTTCCACTCGACAACCTCCGGCCACTGGCCTAGCCGCACGTAGATATGCGAGGGCATGTGCAGCGCGTGCGGCGTGGAAGGCGCGATCTCGGAGTAGCTTCGGACGACGGTGCCGGATTCGTTCGCCCGGCTGTCGACGTCGTTCGCGTGAATCGTGTAGTGCACGGCCCCGGGATGTGAGGGCTCCCGGTCATGAATCTCGAGCAGCACTTCCGCGGCGCGCGCGTTGTGCGCCATTCGATCGTCGGTAACGGGTCCGATCGCGAGCTGCGAGAGAGCATAGAGGGCAGCCGTCTCCACGTCGTCCGGGTGGGCGGCGAAGGCTACCTCCATCGCGTCGCTCCAGCGCCGGATTCGAGTCCACCAGTCCGCAGACTCCGGTTCGGCGAAGAAGGCGGCCGCGGCGTCGACGAGAGCCGTCTCTCTGTCCGTACCGATCCCGATCGTCCGGGCGGCCTCGATCTCAGCCGCCCCGCGCCGGAGCTCGTCGGGACCGGGCCTCGAAGGCCAGAGCGGCTGGAAGAGCGTCATGGCGATTCCCCAGCGCGCCATCCCACACGATTCGTCCGCCTCGGCGATCTGCTCGAATGCCGCGCGGGACTCCACGTATTGCATGTGGTGCAGCAGGGCCAGGGCCCGGTCGAACCGCTCGATCACGTCGGGGGAGCACGACACGTCGAAGTCGACCGTGCCGAGCGCGGCATGATTCTCCGCCGCTTGCGCCCCTACGTCTGCATCCTGCGCCCGCGATTGCTGAGCCGTGGCCAGGCCGATGAAGCCCGACGCCGCCAGCACTCCCGCGAGTCTAGCGAGTCTGCCCCGCCACTGTATCGACCGCATGACGTCCTCCGGAAAGTTGGTTGATCGAAGCGTCTTACAACACGGGATGCGTCGAATTCCATCCGGGGGTGACATCCCGGTCCCGTCGCGACACCGACGGCCCCTTCTCC
>DATHRM010000294.1:0-11023 GCA_035465295.1 Woeseiaceae bacterium
CCAGCACGGAAGACATCCAGCGCACGATCCATGCGCACCCGAGCCTCGCGGAAGCCGTCCACGAGGCTGCGCTCGCCGTCGACAAGCGCGCCCTGAACTACACGAACTGAAACGTCGCGTGCCGATGCACGCCGTTTAGCACGTACACGAGGTGGTCACAGTTCCGGCCCGGTCCTGGTGGCTTGCCACGCGCTGGATACCCGTCAATTCCGATCTTCCTGCGGCGATATGTGCACTGCGGCCCCGAGCATTCTTTCCCGTATCACTTTCTTGTATATACTTTAAGGTGTTAGAGTCGATTTGATAGGTTCCTGTCGCATCAACGACAAATCATTCGGTTCAGTCCGGGGGGGATACCAATGAACAAGAAACTGCTTTTGAGTCCGGCCATAATCCTGGCTGCCAACGTCCTCGCTCTGCCGCAGCAGAAAGCTCTCGCGCAAGGCGCATCGGGCTATGAAACCATCTAAGAGATTGTAACGACCGGCACGCGCAAGCGGGGCGTTTCTCCGACCGAGACCCTGTCGCCTGTAGACGTTTTGTCGGGGAGCGCGGTGCAGAACCAGGCGTCGTTCGACCTGACCGAATCTCTGACACGCATCGCGCCGTCGCTGAATACGCAGCGTTATCCGATTGCGGACGGCACCGCGCTGATCCGGCCGGTCAGCCTGCGCAACCTGTCCCCCGACCATACGCTCGTGCTGATGAACGGCACGCGCCGGCATCGCTCGGCGCTCGTCAACCTGCAGCTGGCGCCCCTCGGCACCGTGAACCAGGGCTCGCAGGCGGTGGATTGGGCAGCGTTCCCGGCCGCGGCCATCGAGCGCGTCGAGATTCTGCGCGACGGGGCCTCCGCGCAGTACGGTTCGGATGCGATCGCCGGCGTCGTCAACGTCATCCTCAAGGACGATTCGTCCGGCTTCTCGGCCTCCGGGCAGTACGGCGAGACCTACGACTCCGAGGGCGAGCGCTTTACGGTCAGCGCCAACCTCGGCCTGCCCCTGACCGACACCGGCTTCCTGAACCTGACCGCCGAGTATTCCGACTCCGACATCACGGATCGCGGCGTTCCGCGTCCCGACGCGCAGCAGGTTGCCGGCTTCGTGGGCGTGGACCAGGTGCCGCTGAACGGCTTCGGCCAGCGCTGGGGCGATCCCGCGGTCGAGGCTCTCAAGCTGCTCGTCAATGCGGGCATCGACGTGTCCGACACGACGACGCTGTACGGCTTCGCGACCTTCATGGACAACGAGACGGTCTCCGACTTCTTCTACCGCACACCGGTGCTGACCGATCCGGCCCAGCAGCTGGAGGTTGCCGCACGCACGACACTGCAGATTGATGGCAATCCGGACGACCCGGGCAACCTGCCGGATGGCCTTCCGGATGCGGCGGACCAGGCGCTCGTCGCCAGCATCATCGGGCAGGGCCTGGATCCCGCGGACTACCTCGTCCCGGTGGGCGACGTGCCGGGCGCAACGAGCGCCAGCGGCTTCGTGCTGCGCAACCCGATCTGGCCGCTGTTCCCGGGCGGCTACAACCCCGACTTCGGCGCGGACATTTCCGACTTCTCGATCGTGGTTGGCGCACGCGGCGAATTCTCGCCGGCGCTGACGTGGGACGTGAACGGCCGCTTCGCCGAGAACGAGGTCGAATACGTCGTCGGCGAGACGATCAACCCGAGCCTCGGCCGCCTGTCGCCGACCGAGTTTCGGCCCGGCACGCTGACGCAGGAGGAGAGCAGCGTGCAGGCCGACTTCGTCAAGACGTTCGACGGCTCGCCGCTCAACATCGCCTTCGGCGGCGGCTGGCGCAACGAGACCTACAAGATTGGCGCCGGCGACACGCCCTCGATCCAGGCCGGGCCCACGGCGGCGATCTTCGGCGTCGGCTCGGACGGCTTCCAGGGTTTCCCGACGGAGTCCGCGGGCAGCTTCGACAGCGACAGCATCTTCGCTTACGTCGACTTCGAAACCGATTTCACGGACCAGTTTTCGGCCTCACTCGCGCTGCGTGCCGAGGACTACGACGAGTTCGATAACACCTTCGACTTCAAGATCGCCGGGCGCTACGACTTCACCGAGCAATTCGCGCTGCGCGCCACCGTCAACACGGGCTTTCGTGCGCCGACGCCGGGCCAGGTCAACACGCTCAACATCACGACGACCTCGGATGCGACCGGCGCGCTCATTCCGAACGGTACCTACCCGGTGGACAACCCGGTTGCCATCGCGCTGGGCGCCGTGCCGCTCGAACCCGAGGAGTCGACGAGCTTCACCGCCGGCGCTATCTTCACGCCTAACGATGCCTGGAGCTTCACGGCGGACGTCTATTTCATCGAGATCGAGGATCGCCTGGCATTGTTGAACAACACGATCGAGGCCGGCGACCTGCAGGCATTGCTGGACGCGGGCGTGCCGAGCGCCGAGGCCAACCTGCTGATCGGTACCAATGCGAACTTCTTCGTCAACGGGTTCAAGTCCGAGGTTTCCGGTCTCGACCTGGCGGCGACCAACGCGGCCGATCTGTGGGGCGGCACCCTCCTGTCCGACTTCCGCTACAACCACAACGAGCAGGAGGTCAAGGACGTTCGCGCTGGAACGATCAACCAGTCGCGGGTGTTCGACCTTGAAAACCAGATCCCGGAGAACCGCGCGGTGCTGACGTTCGACTACTCGCGTGACATGTTCGGCGGACTGCTGCGCTTCAACTACTATGACGGCTGGGCGACGACGGGCGGTCTGTTCAGTCCCGGCGATGCCTCGGACCAGTACGAATACGGTTCCTCGGTGCTCGTCGATCTCGAGCTCAAGCTGACGCTCGCCGACAACTACACGGTGACGCTCGGCGCGGAGAACGTGTTCGACGAACTGCCGGATAACGAGCAGGAGCCGGTGTCACAGTTCCTCGGCGTCAAGTACGCGCTGACATCGCCTTACGGTTTCAACGGCGGTTTCTACTACCTGAGGCTCAGGGCCGACTTCAAATAGTCCGCCCGGAAGTCGGCTGTCGCGGAGCAAGGGCTCCGCGCGGCCTCAGCGCTCGCGCTCCCAGAAGTCCGCGTTCCTGATGCCGAGCTTCTTTGGATCGAAGGTGTACGTCGTCACACCCGCCTTCATCTGCGCCTCATAATCGTCGAGCGCTTTCAGCGCGGGCTTGCCCATCAGGAACAGGATCAGGATGCCGATGATGTTCAGCCATGCCATCAGGCCGACGCCCATGTCGCCGAGTGCCCAGGCGAGATCCGCGGTGCGCACGGTGCCGTAAAAAACGGCGCCGAGCATCATGATCTTCAGCGCGGCGATCTCGCCGGGAATGCGTATCGTGCGCCGGATGTACGCGACGTTGGTTTCCGCGATGTAGTAGTAGGCGAGGATCGTCGTGAATGCGAAGAAGAACAGCGCGATCGCCACGAATGTCTTGCCAATACCGCCGACGACGCTCTCGAGCGCATACTGCGTGAATGCCGGGCTGTTCGCGAGCACGTCCGTCGGCAGCATGCCGCCGCTCTCCGTGGCCTCGACGCCTGTTACGTAGTACTGGTTCGTGATCAGGATCATGAAGGCGGTTGCGGAGCAAACGAACAGCGTGTCGACATAGACCGAAAACGCCTGAACCAGCCCCTGCTGGGCGGGGTGCTCGACCTCCGAGGCCGCTGCCGCGTGCGGCCCGGTGCCCTGGCCGGCTTCGTTTGAATAGACGCCGCGCTTGACGCCCCAGCCTATCGCCGCGCCGACGCCCGCCATCGGCGTGAACGCGTCCGAAACGATCAGCATGATGACGCCGGGAAGAGCCGTGATATGCATCAGGATGATGACGATCGCCAGCAGGACGTAGCCGACTGCCATGAAGGGCACCACCACCTGCGTAAAGTGCGCGATACGCTTGACGCCGCCGAAGATGATGAACCCGAGGAGCAGGACGACGACCGTGGCCGTGGTCAGCTTGGAATAGGTCACCGACCCGAGCGACGTTTCCAGCACGCCGGTGCCGCCGAAGGCGAGTTCGGCCGCATTGCCGATGGCGTTCGACTGCACGGTCGGTAACAGCAGGCCGACGGCAAAGATCGTAGTGATCGCGAAGATCCACGCGTACCATTTCTGGCCCATGGCCTTCTCGATGTAATACGCGGGTCCGCCGCGAAGCTGGCCCTCGTCCTCTTCCTTGTAGATCTGGCCGAGTGCCGACTCGACATAGGCGGTCGCGGCGCCGAGGAACGCAACGACCCACATCCAGAAGACTGCGCCGGGGCCGCCGAATCCTATTGCGGCGGCGACACCTGCGATGTTGCCCGTGCCGACGCGGCCGGACAACGACACGGACAGTGCCTGGAAGGAGGAGATGCCGCGATCGGATTCCTTGCCCGAGAACAGGAGCTTGATCATCTCGCGGAAAAGACGCACCTGCACGAAGCGGGTCAGGACCGAAAAGAACAGTCCCGCCGCCAGCAAGAGGTAGACGAGCACCGGGCTCCAGACATAGCTGTTGATCTGATCGATGAATTCCTGCATTCCCCCGTCCTTTATTGTTTTGTTTTCAGGCGCCCCGGAATAGTACCCGAAATCACGATCGGCGTTGCACGGTGATCACGTTCGGCAGCTGTTCCAGCCGTGCAATCGTGGTGCTGAGCGTCGGCAGGTCGCGAATTTCCACGCTGATCTCCATCACGGTTTCCAGCGTTTTCCTGTCCGTCTTGCTGCTCAGGTCGGTTACATTCGCCGCCTCGTCCGCGAGCACGGTGCTGATGTCGCGGATCAGTCCGCTGCGGTCGTAGGCGCGCAGCGTCAGGTCGACGGGGTAGGTTGCGGACTCCGCACGGCCCCAGTCCACCTCGATGATGCGCTCCGGGTGCCGCCTGTTGAGGCCGAGGAAGTTGCCGCAGTCCTGGCGGTGAATACTGACGCCGCGGCCCTGGGTGATGTAGCCCGAAATGGGCTCCGGCGGTACGGGACGACAGCAGCGGGCGAAGTTGCACATCAAATCCCCGACGCCGCTGACGGCTACGCCCTCGGCTTCGCCGGTCGCGCGCTGCGCCGGCTTGCGCCGCTTCATCTTCCTGGCCGTATCCACACCGCGCATTTGCTGCAGAGCGGTGGCGACGGCAGCGGGCGTCACGTCGCCCGCCCCGAGCGCGACGCACAGCGTGTCCGTGCTGTTGAACTTCAGCTGCGCTGCGATCGTGTCCGTTGCGACGTCCTTGACGTTGAGACGCGCGAGCTCGCGTTCCAGGATTTCGCGACCCTGGCGAAGATGCTGGTCCCTGTCCTGGTGGCGAAACCAGCTGCGCACCTTGGCGCGGCTGCGGCTTCCGGCGAGGTAGCCGAGCCGGGGGCTCAGCCAGTCTCGGCTCGGCTGCGGCTGGCTGCCCGTGATGATCTCGATCGTGTCGCCGTTACGCACCTGGTAGGTCAGGGGCACGATGCGACCGTTGACCTTCGCGCCGCGGCAGCGATGCCCGACCTGCGTGTGCACGTGGTACGCGAAATCCAGCGGCGTGGCGCCCGCGGGCAGTTCGACGATGTCGCCTTTCGGGCTCACGGCATACACCCGGTCTTCGAAGAGATCGTCACGGATCTGGTCAAGCAGGTCACCGCTGTCGCTGCCCGGGTCGAGCAGCTGCCTCAGGAACCGGATTTTCTGGTCGAACGCCGCCGGCGTGCCGCCGCCTTCCTTGTAGCGCCAATGAGCCGCAACGCCGAGTTCCGCCTGCCGGTGCATGTCGAACGATCGAATCTGCACCTCCAGCGTCTTGCCCCGCGGCCCGATGACGGCCGTGTGCAGTGAGCGGTAATCGTTTTCCTTCGGGTTCGCGATGTAATCGTCGAATTCGCCGGGCAGGTAGGACCAGAGGTTGTGCACGACGCCGAGCGCCGCGTAGCAGTCCTTGACGTCTTTCACGAGTATGCGCACTGCGCGGATGTCGAACAGGCTCTCGAGTCCGCGATCCTTGCGCTGCATCTTGCGCCAGATGCTGTAGATGTGCTTCGGTCGGCCGGTGACCTCGGCTTCGACGCCGGCCGCATGCAACTCCCGGCGTAAAATGCGCTTGACCTCTTCGATGAACGCCTCGCGTTCTTCGCGCTTTTCCTTGAGGGCGCCCGCGATCGCCGTATAGGTGTCCGGCTCCGTGTAGCGAAATGCGAGGTCTTCGAGCTCCCACTTGAGCTGCCAGACGCCCAGGCGATTGGCGAGCGCCGCGTAGATCTCGCGCGTCTCGGTCGACAGCGCCTGCTTCTCGGTCGCGGCAGCGGACTTGGCCGCGCGCATGCGATGCAGCTGTTCGGCGATACGTACCAGGACGAGCCGGACGTCCGAGACGACGGCGAGCAGCATCTTGCGCAGCGCCTCGGACTGCTGCACGGCGAGCGCCTCGCCCGGCTGCCAGTCCGACGGCAGCGAGAACCGGCCCAGGCGCACCAGGCCATTAATTACCTGAGAAAGTGACGATAACCTACTGTTATTTATAACTTCATCATCGACAAAACCGTCCCGTACGAGGGGATACAGGTGCACCGCGGCCACCACGTCGCCCGGCAGGCCCAGCGACGAGACGATGGCAGCGATGGCCTGGCCGTCGTGCACGGCCTTGTCGAGCCCCGGCTCTCGCGGCAACGCGGCGACGAATTCCTGCGCCGTGGCGACGATATCCGCCTGTTCGGCGCCGTTGTCGTGATTTTCTGGTTTCGAAACCACCATTTGGCAGAACTTCACAGTGTGCCTGTCCCGGCAATAACCGTTATCATACGCGCTGATTTCGGCCCCGTGGCCCCGGCCGGATTCAGACTTGGGCATCGGGCATGAAATCGTATCAGTCTGAGAGGACCGGCGCGGGCGCCGGTCCGGCCCGGTTTCGGCTTTCAGGGGTCGCCGGCGGAAAACGAACGGAACGGTATGGCAGGACATAGCAAATGGGCGAACATCCAGCATCGCAAGGGCGCCCAGGACAAGAAACGCGGCAAGCTGTTCACGAAGCTGATTCGTGAGATCACGGTTGCGGCAAAGATGGGCGGCGGCGATGCCGACGCGAACCCGCGACTGCGGCTGGCGATCGACAAGGCCAAGGCCCAGAGCATGCCGAAGGACAACATCGACCGGGCCATCAAGCGAGGCTCCGGCGAACTCGACGACGCCGACTACCAGGAGATACGCTACGAAGGCTACGGCCCGGGCGGTACCGCCGTGATGGTGGACTGTTTGACCGACAACAGGAACCGCACCGTCGCCGAAGTCCGTCATGCCTTCTCCAAATTCGGCGGTAACCTGGGCGCCGACGGCTCTGTAAACTACCTGTTCAACCACGTCGGCCAGTTGCTGTATCCCGAGGGCACGGACGAGGACGCCATCATGGAAGCCGCGATCGAGGCGGGCGCCGAGGACATAGTCGTCGACGACGAAGGCTCGATCGAAGTACTTACGGAACCCGCCGAATTCGAGAAAGTGCGCGACGCCATGCGCAAGGCGGGCTTCGAGCCGGAGTCGGCGCAGCTTACGATGCGTGCCTCGACGAATTCGGAGCTCGACGTGAACGACGCCGGCTCGATGGTCAAACTGCTCGAAACACTGGAGGATCTCGACGATGTGCAGGAGGTCTACAGCAACGCGGACATCAGCGATGATGTGCTTGCGCAGATCTGAGACGCGAATTGGCCAGCACCCGACGCATTCTCGGCATTGATCCCGGCTCCCGGACAACCGGATTCGGCGTGCTCGATTTTACCGGTGACGCAGCGGTTTACGTGGCCAGCGGCACCGTCAGCAGCGCGAACGGCAGCTTTCCGGAACGCCTGCGGCAGATATTTACTGCGGTGAGCGAGATCGTTGTCGAATACCGTCCCGACGTGGTCGCGATCGAGAGTGTCTTCATGCACAAGAACGCCGGCAGCGCGCTGAAGCTCGGCCAGGCCCGCTCGGCAGCGCTGTGCGCAACGTTCGGCTTCGACATGGACGTTTTCGAATACGCGCCGCGGGAAATCAAGCTGGCGATCGTCGGCACCGGGGCAGCGACCAAGGAGCAGGTGCAGCACATGGTGATCTCGCTCTTGAATCTGGACGCTGCCCCGGCGCTGGATGCGGCGGACGCGCTCGCGGCCGCCCTGTGTCACGGGCACCAGCAGCGCATGCGGGCGAAAATCGCGGCGGTGCCGAGATGATCGGGTCCCTGCGCGGCCGGCTGACGCAGAAGCAGGCACCGTCGGTCATTATCGAATGCAATGGCGTCGGCTACGAAGTCGAGACGCCGATGTCGACGTTCCTGGAACTGCCGCCGATCGGCGACGAACTGTTCCTCTTCACGCACATGGTGGTGCGCGAGGATGCGCAGATGCTCTTCGGGTTCGCCACGCAGGAGGAGCGGGCGCTTTTTCGCATGCTGCTCAAGATCAGCGGCGTCGGTGCGAAGATGGGCCTCGCGGTGCTGTCGGCGATGAGCGTGGATGGTTTCAGGCGCTGCGTCGAGTACGAGGACGCCGCGTCGCTGGTCAAGGTGCCCGGCGTCGGCAAGAAGACGGCCGAGCGCCTCATCATCGAAATGCGCGACCGGGTTGACACACCATCCGCACAATCAGGCGCTACAACGGTCGAAGTACGGGCCGGCGCGAAGTCGGAGGCCGTGGATGCGCTGATATCGCTGGGCTACAAACCGCGCGAAGTGCAGAAACTGATCGGCGAACTCGACGTTGACGGCAAGTCGGCGGAGGATATTATCCGGCTCGCATTGCGACAGGTGGCGCTTTAAATCATGACCGGTATCGAACACGACCGACTGACCAGCGGGGAGCCGAAGCCCGAGGACAAACTGTTCGACCGCGCGATCCGGCCGAAGCGACTCACCGAATACGTGGGCCAGCCGGGCGTCAAGCAACAGATGGGCATCTTCATCGAAGCGGCGCGCAGGCGCGGCGAAGCGCTCGACCACGTGCTGATCTTCGGGCCGCCGGGCCTCGGCAAGACGACGCTGGCGCATATCGTCGCCAATGAAATGGGCGTCAACCTGCGGCACACCTCCGGACCCGTCCTCGAGCGGCCCGGCGACCTCGCCGCGATACTGACCAACCTCGAGCCGAACGACGTGCTGTTCGTGGACGAGATCCACCGGTTGAGCCCGGTGGTCGAGGAGGTCCTGTACCCGGCAATGGAAGATTTCCAGCTCGATATCATGATCGGCGAAGGGCCGGCGGCACGTTCGATAAAACTCGACCTGCAGCCGTTCACGCTGATCGGCGCAACGACACGTGCGGGCTTGCTGACCTCGCCGCTGCGCGACCGCTTCGGCATCGTGCAGAGGCTCGAGTTCTATTCGGCAGAGGAACTCGAGGCCATCGCGCGGCGCTCCGCGGAAATCCTTCAGCTGCCGATCGAGGCGGAAGGCGCGCGGCAGATCGCACGCCGTGCGCGCGGCACGCCGCGCATCGCAAACCGGCTGTTGCGCCGGGTGCGGGACTTCGCCGAGGTCGAGGCGGACGGCGTCGTCACCGGGGCCGTGGCCGGCAGCGCCATGGATATGCTGCAGGTCGATCCGCACGGTTTCGACGCCATGGACCGGCGCCTGTTGCGGACGATCATCGACAAGTTCGACGGCGGACCGGTGGGTATCGACAGCCTCGCGGCCGCCATTGGTGAGGAGCGCGGCACCATCGAGGACGTCCTGGAGCCGTTCCTTATCCAGCAGGGATTCATGATGCGCACGGCCCGCGGCCGCGTTGCGACGAAGAATGCCTACCTGCATTTCGGCCTGACGCCGCCGGCCCCCGAGGCGCCGCCCGAATTACCGTTGTTCGACCGGGACTGATCCGGCCATGGTGGACGTGACAAAGACAGAACCCTTCCAGTGGCCCGTGCGCGTTTATTACGAAGATACCGACGCGCAGGGCGTCGTGTATTACGCGAATTACTTTCGTTTCATGGAGCGGGCGCGCACCGAGTGGCTGCGTGCCCTGGGCGTCAACCAGGAGCGGATGCTCAATGAAGACCGGCGCATGTTCGTGGTGACCCGCACGGAACTGGACTTCATCGTGCCGGCGAGATTCAACGACGAACTGATCGTCACGGCGCGGCTCTCGGGCCTGGGCCGCGCTACGTTCGACATCGAGCAAATCATCTATCGCGACAGCCCGGGCGGCACGGTCTGCTGCCGGGGCGGCGTTCGCGCTGCATTTCTGAATGCCGACACGCTGAAACCGCAGCGTGTGCCGGCGTCGCTATTCGAGGAAAACACATCATGACAAGCGACCTTTCGGTCCTCGGCCTGCTGCTGCAGGCCAGCATTCCCGTCAAGATCGTAATGATCCTGCTGATACTCGCGTCCCTCGTGTCGTGGACCATCATCTTCACGAAGCGCAGGCTGATCCGGCGCACGCGGGCGGCGTCGGACAATTTCGAAGCGTCCTTCTGGTCGGGTGGCGACCTCAACACGCTGTACCAGAGCGCGTCCCGGAAAAAGGGCGGGACGCTCGGCATGGCGAGCATCTTCGAGAGCGGCTTCCGGGAGTTCAATCGCGGCCTGCAAAGCGGCGAGGCCAATCCGGACAAGCTCATCGAGGAATGCCGCCGCGCCATGCATGTGTCGCAGATGCGCGAAGTGGATCGTCTGGAGCAGGGCCTCGCGCCGCTGGCAACGATCGGCTCGACGAGCCCCTACGTCGGCCTGTTCGGCACGGTGTGGGGCATCATGAGCGCGTTCATGGAAATCGGCAACATGCAGTCGGCAACGCTTGCGACCGTGGCGCCGCCCATTGCCGAGGCGCTGATCGCGACCGCCATGGGACTGTTCGCCGCCATCCCGGCCGTGATCGCCTACAACCGCTTCTCGAACCAGGTCGAACGGCTGGAAGTGCGTTACGACAACTTCAAGGAAGAGTTCTCCAGCATCCTGCAACGCCAGGCGCATGTGCTGAAACAGGAGTAAAAGGCCCGTGGAAACCGCAAAGGCCCGCCGCCGCCCGATGGCCGAGATCAACGTCGTCCCCTACATCGACGTGATGCTGGTGCTGCTGGTGATCTTCATGATCACGGCGCCCCTGCTGAACCT
>DATHRM010000295.1:0-1989 GCA_035465295.1 Woeseiaceae bacterium
GCCCTGGTCGCGCGGCTACGAGGAAGACGCCCGCTCGCGCAAGTCGGTACTCGCAGCGCTGCTCATATGCCTTGCACTCGGGTGGCTGTTCAGCATCGTTGATCTGCCGATCCCCGAGCGCGCGAAGCTGATCGAGGTTCCGGAACGCGTGGCAAAACTCGTCCGCGAGGAACTGCCGCCGCCGAAGCCCGAGCCCGAGCCGGTCATCGAAGAGCCGGTGGAGCCGGAAGAACCGGAGCTGGCGGAAGAGACGCCGCCCGAGCCCGAGGAAATTCCGGAGGCCGTCGAACAGCCCGCCGTGGCCGAGTCGGCGCCGGTGGACACGAAGGAACAGGTCAAGTCCAAGGGCATCCTCGCCTTCCGCGAGAGTTTCGCGAAGCGCGCGGACCTGGACACGAATGCAAAACTCGGTGCCTCGGCGCGCCTGAGTACCGCGGGCGAGAACAGCGTCGGCCGTCCGGAGCGGTCGATGGTCACGACGTCGGCACCGGGCTCGAGCGGCGGCATCAATCTATCGAACATCAGCCGCGACGTCGGCGGCGGCGGTGACGGCATCGAAGGCGTGGCGGTGAGCCGCGTCGCGAGTTCCATCGGCGGCGGCGAAGGCCCCGACCGGCCGCTCAGCGCCGGCGTGTCCGCGGGCCGCACCGACGAAGAAATCCAGATCGTGTTTGACCGTTACAAGGCATCGCTGTACAGGCTCTACAACCGCGAGCTGCGCAAGGACCCGACGCTCAGGGGGCAGCTCGTGCTGCGCCTGACGATCGAGCCGGACGGCAGCGTGTCGATGTGCGAGCTGCAGACGTCCGACATGGGCGCGCCGATCCTGGCACAGCAGGTCGTGGAGCGCGTCCGCACCTTCGACTTCGGTGCGAAGGACGTCGGTGCGATGACGATCATCTACCCGATCGATTTCCTGCCGGCCGGTTGACATAACAAGTCCCCGCAACGGCAAATTCTGACATAAGTGTCGCAATGAAGCCCCGCCTGGCGGGGCTTCTGGCGTTACACCGTGCGGGGTTCACGCAGTTCGCAATCGCTGCGCACGACCTTTCGATCATGTGATGCAGTTCCATACTTCCGCCCGCGGCTTGCGCGATGATCCCATCGTGGACAAAGGCAAAGCCGCCGAAAGGCGGCGACGCAAAGTCACCGGCCTAAAGGGTTCGAAGGCCCAACGGTAGCGGGACTGCTCGACGATCGCAGTTACTCGGGCCGTCCTCAGGATGAGGATTTAGCGCACACGGAACGCTAGCTACAGACAATGGCCCTGTTTAAAGGAACACATTTCAATTTCGGTCGCGGGATCGTTCCGCGGCTGTTTGCCGTGCTGTTGCTGGCGTGGGTGGCGGCGCCATCGGCGCATGCGCAGGCTACCGACTGTTCCGACCTTCCGAATGCGACGCTCGACGGCAATTTCATTCCGAACCCGCCGTCGAACATCAACATCGACGTCAACTGCACGGTAAGGATTTACCCGGAGTCGAATCCGCTTACGACCAACTTTTCGTTCTTCACGCAGCCGGGCCAGACGGAAACGCGCAAGCTGATCATCTTCGACAACGTCTATCACACGGGGCAGATGTCGTGTAACAGCGTTCTCGAGCACAAAATCTGGTTCGTCAACGGCTCATCGTCGACGATCCAGCAAGGCTGCCAGAACCAGCTGATCCCGGTCGAGAAGATCGACAAGAAGAACCCGCCGGGCGACGCGGCGACGGTCGGCGTGCCGTTCACTTACCGGCTCACGATCCCGGTGCTGTTCGACCCGGCGACGCAGACGGTTGTCGACTTCGAGGGGTCGCTCGACGACCTGCACAGCATCGTCTTGACCGACGATCTGAACGCGACAGGCGTCGACCTGACTTACGTCAGACACACGGTGACGTGGAAGAATTCCGGCGCCGCGGTGCCGCATACGTTTTACAACGTCGGCGGTTTTCTCGAATTCATACTCGACCCGAGCGTCGTGATCCCGGCAACCCAGCA
>DATHRM010000296.1:0-5944 GCA_035465295.1 Woeseiaceae bacterium
AGGTGAGACCGGCAAGATTGCGCACGAGCAACTCGTAAGCCTTCGGGTCCACCTGGACCTGTGCGCCGGAGTTCGCGGCCGAGTATTCCCGCGCAACCGACTCGATGATCGACTTGCGCTCGGCTTCGCCCGGTAGCGCCATGTCGACGCGGGCACTGTATCCCTCGAGTTCACGCGGCAACCGGATCTGGTGGCTGATCAGCACCAGCTGCCGTGGAACGTCGCGATAGTGGATACAGATATCCTTGATGAGACGGACGTGCACCGGGTCATCGAGGAACGGATGAAAGTCGAGCAGGACGTAGATGCCCGGTTTCGACACGGCCCGGATGTGCTTCAGCACGTCCGCCGGCTCGGCGTTCATCAGCTGCGCGGCCAGGTCGATGTCCAGCCGCTGCAAGCCGTCCGTGATGGTCCAGCGAAACAGCGGCAGATAGTCGCTGGTCGACGACTGCATGCCGATATCCCGCAACATGCGCAGCACCCGGCTTTCGTCACGGGTCTCCATCACGATCAGCGGCGTGCGCGATCGTAAAATGATTTCCAGGTCCTGGCGGCGATCCATCCGGGTGCGCGGGTCTGCAATCAGGGTTGCGCCATCTTACGGCAACCCGGCAATTTATTGATGCGGAGCGCGTCGGGGTTTTCGCCGATGATCTCGCGTGTCAGCCGATCCAGTGCATCGGCATCGATGTTGTCATCCGCTTCTACGATCGAGGTCACCAGGTCGTCGAGATTATTTCGGCCCTCCGTCTTGCGGCGTATTTCCCGGTCGAGCGACATGAAAATGCTGACGGCTCTCGCCGTCGTGGCGCCGGAGGAGGGTCCGCCGCAGAGCATCTCGGAGCTGCGTGCCCAGTCTTTCTGGCTGTCCCGGGCGCGGTCGTAGCGCGCCCGGGTTACGGTGCCGCTGCGGCGGAGCAACTCCAGGCCGTAGTACTCGGCGAGTCCCTCGACGATCCAGTCATGATCCCGGTCAGTGTCGAAATCGAGGACGATGTGCATGATTTCATGCAGCAGCGAGCTGGTGCCGTTTTCGCTGAGCAGCGGGCGATCGGCGTGAATG
The DNA here is from genome assembly GCA_035465295.1 of Woeseiaceae bacterium. GTDB lineage: Bacteria > Pseudomonadota > Gammaproteobacteria > Steroidobacterales > Woeseiaceae > UBA1847. Next base: position 1,067 of record DATHRM010000296.1, read on the forward strand.
TACAGCGAGGCGGGGGCCGACAGGCCGCCTCGCCACATCGGGTCACTGGCACTGACTATAGTAATGCGCGGTGGCAGGTCGGGCACGACTCGCGCAAGCTCGGGCAATGTCCAGTTGAGCAGCGCCAGCATGTCGAGCCGGCGCACACCGTTGTCGACGGGGCCGGCCACCGCGATATCGATGCCGGCAATCTGCTCCCGGCGCACACCGAGGTTACCCATGACGATCCAGCCCTTGGGTTGTTTGAAACGTCGATGCGCGTGCGTGACGACGAACACGTCATCGTGCTCCGCATACTGGGTTACCACCGACCAGCCGGCGGGCAGGTCGAACATGAGACGGGTAATGCTGTATGCGCCCGTCGCGGTTCGTGTCGCGGCGCTCGGGATGATGTCCTCGGCGCGAAACAGGCCCCAGGTCTCTCCGAGCCATGCATCGTAGCCACCGGCGTTGCGCTGGTGCGGAACGGCCGCGTCCCAGCGCAGCGTGCCGCCATTCGCCGGCGGCACCCACGTCAGCAGGTTGCCGTCGCGAACGATCTCGCCGTCGCCCTCGAAATTGCTGAATCGCTTCCCGCGGGTCCTGAAGCGCACTTCGCGCAACAGGTTCCCGCTTTGCCGTAACTCGAGTTCGACCGCTACACGCGCCCGCGCCGGATCGGGAGTGGCCCGGTACACGATCTCGTAGACCGGAGGCTCCCTGCGTTCGTCCGCTTCCGGGCTCGCCCCGCCGCAGGCCATGACCGGGGCCATGAGCAGGAAGAACACAAAGCGGCGCAACAATGCGGCGGACAGGAGGTCCGCGCGGCGGCTGCGACTATCGCTGCCTGAGAAACAGTTCATACGATTACGGGGCTCCCCGGCGTATCCTTGGTGGTGTTGCCGTACAGAGTTGAGACTATGATAGCCGACCGGGCGTGCTTCGTTCGCTATGCCGCAGTTGCGGTCATCGGCGCGTTATGCCTGGCCGGCTGCGCGGCTCCCGCCGTCGTGGACCCGCAGCGGGCCGAAGTATCGGCTGCAAAACGCACGCCCGCAAGTACTGGCGAGCTTGCAGCCGCGGTTGCACTGCGCCAGGTCGGTACGGCGTATCGTTACGGCGGCTCGAGCCCCGCCGGGTTCGATTGCAGCGGGCTTGTCCAGTATTCCTATCTCGAGGCTGGCAAGTCGGTGCCGAGAACCACCGGCCAGCTCTGGAATACGGCCGGAACGGTGTCATACGACGATCTGCGGAGAGGCGATCTGCTGTTTTTCCGATTCGACGGCAAAATGTCGCACGTGGGCATCTACGTGGGCGACGAAAAGTTCGTTCATGCGCCGTCGACCGGGAAGCGGGTGACGGTCGACTCGCTCGAGGCGCGGTATTACCGTCGCGCACTGATCCGCGCGGGACGTATACAGTAGCCGCGGGCGGCTCGCTCGAACGCGTCAGACCTGAGGATCGTCGACGATGAACGTCCGCAACTGTTCAGCGAGCCCCTTGCATGCTGCCGCGCGGGCGCGGGCGATCAGTGGAATCGGCACCACCAGCGCGGGCAGGAACGAGGTGCCGCTGACGTCTGCCGTCACCGAACCGGCCGATTCCAGGCCCTTGAGGTCCCAGACCGCGGCGTTGTAGTCGGCGTCGTTCTGCCACCACGCGAACCCGAAGCAGCCGCCGCCGCCCGGTCCGGCCGCGCAGGACAGGCTGCCGCCGCCGGCGACGCGGTCGGTGTCCCCGTCGAGCCAGACGATATAGCGGACGTTCTGTTCCGCAATGCGTTCGGCAACCCCGGGGCGCTGCATCAGTTTCGGCAGGCCCTTGGTCTCGGCCGGGGCGGTCCTCGGTTCGAACCACGGGAACAGGGAGTCGACGAACTGCTTGTGTGGAATGACCCGCAAACCTTTCGAGCCGCGCGACAGCGCATCTTCGATACAGTTGATGTACTTGTCTTCGGTTTCGTTGCCGAGATGGTAGCTCTTGGCAAGTATTACGATCGATTCACCGGCTTCGATGCCGGTGATGCCTTCACGCGCATCCTCGACGCGCGAAGTAATGCAGCCGCTGAGCGCGAGTGCCAGCAATCCGGCTGTGAAAGTCCTGCCCGAGCTAAAGGTGGCCTCAGTCATCGGTGCTTCCCTCCGGGACAGGGTCCCGTTTGTCGTCTTCGTCCGCATCCATCGACAGTACCGCGGGTCCTGCCGCGGGCCCGGGGGGCGGCAGGGTGACGTCACGGCGTTTCGGCGGCCGGGTCTTTTGCTGGGCGGCCTGTTCCCCGGGCACCGGCTCGCTGGTCGCGCCCGTCGACCTGCCGGACGCGAGAGTCGCGGCCGGACGGTCTTTCAGCGCCGATATAGCCGTGGATTTGTCGAGGTTCATGATCATCAGCGCGGCGGCATCGCGCATAGCGAGTATCGCGGCACGTTTCAAAGGTTCGTCGCCCGTCAGCCCGAACTGCTCGCTCTTGCCGTAGGCGCTGAGGGGCCAGTTGGCGTACATGTCGCCGGCGCTGTCGTAGATCCTGAGGCGGTAGCGTATCCAGACGGCATAGGATTCCGTCTTGCTCTGGCTGGGAACCGAGAACTCGAAGGCGTCGATGCTCGGTTCGATGAGTGCATCGATCGGCAGCGTGCTTGCATCGTCATCCGGGCCCAGGACCGTTACGTCATCGAACATGAATTCGAAAAGCTGGGAAAACAGTGCGGCATTCGACCGGCCCAGGTCGATGCGCCATTTCTCGCGGCCGAGGACTTCATCCTCGTGAACGTAGTGTTCGAATTCCGCGGGGATCCGGATCGCGACAGACAGCGGCATCGGGTCGATGAGCGGAGTGGGGATGGTGACCGGATCGAGGGTTACGTTCGCGCCGCAGCCGGCCATCAGCACTGCGGATAGTACTGCCCCGATGAGGCTGCGCAATTTCGCTCTCAATTCAAAGTATCCCGCTGCAGTCCAGGCGCACGATCTCTATATCAGAGTCGCCACGCGGTCCAGAGTTCCCTTTTTGCCGCCAATCCAAGACTGATTCTACTGTAGTGCGGCGCGGTGGCATGTGCAATGGGGGCGGGCTTCACGGTGAACGGTTTCGGAGGTATAACGGGCCTGACCGAATCGGTCGTCCACCCGGTGCGCGGAGACATGGCCAGACCCAAGATACTCGTTTTTCAGCACGTTCCCTACGAGCCGCTCGGCACGCTCGATCCGCTGCTGAAGGAAGCCGGTTTCCGGATCCGTTACGTCAATTTCGGCCGCGACCCCCACCAGCGGCCATCGCTGGACAAATACGAGGCGCTCATCGTCCTCGGCGGGCCCATGAACGCGCACCAGATCGACACTTATCCCAACCTGGCGACCGAGGTGGACGTCATCCGGGAGGCCGTGGACTCGGGCATGTCCGTCCTGGGTATCTGCCTGGGCGCGCAACTGCTTGCGAAGGCGCTCGGCGGCCGGGTGGCGAGAAACGATGAGCGGGAGATCGGCTGGTACGACATCGAGCTGACCGAGCAAGGCCGGGCGGACCCCGTGATTTCGACCTTTGCCGAGAGGCAACCGGTATTTCAGTGGCACGAAGACGGCATCAGCCTGCCCGACGGTGTGGAGCACCTCGCCGCGTCGCCCGCAAGTCGCGTACAGGCGTTCCGTTACGGCGAGCTTGCCTACGGTTTCCAGTTCCATCTCGAAGTGGATGCCTCGCTCGTCGAACGCTGGCTGACGGTGCCGGACAACCAGCCGATTCTTGCCGCGGAGGCGGGGCGCATCGACCCGCAGGTGATTCGTCAGCAGACGTCCCGCCGCATCGGCGACCTTCAGGAACTCAGCCGCGCGACGTTTTCGCGCTGGATTGATCGATTCGACATCGCACCGCGGCGGCGGGCGCTGCCATCCCGCTGACCGGTCAGGACGGGCGCCATTCCAGCGGCGGTTCCTGCATCAGTGACAGCTGCTCACGCAGGGCGAGAACGTGCTCCTCCCAGTAGCGGTGCGAATCGAACCACGGAAATGCCTGCTTGAAGGCGGGGTCGTCCCAGCGCCGTGCAAGCCAGGCCGCGTAGTGCATGATTCGCAGGCTGCGCAGAGCCTCGACCAGGTGCAGTTCGCGGGCGTCGAAGTCGCGAAACCGGGTGTAGCCATCGAGCAGGGCGCTGAGCTGCGGAATCTGCTCCGCCCGGTCGCCGGAGAGGAACATCCAGAGGTCCTGGACGGCGGGGCCGGTGCGCGTGTCGTCGAAGTCGACGATATGCAGCCGCTCGCCCGCGACGAGCACATTGCCGGGGTGGAAGTCGCCGTGGATTCGCAGCTGCTGCACGTCGCCCGCACGGTCGAACGCGTATTCGACACCGTCTATCACGTTTTGCGCGACGCTCTCGTAGGCCGGCATGAGTTCGGCAGGAATGAAGTCGTGGTCCAGCAGGTACTCCATCGACTCGATCGCATAGCTCTCGATGTCGATACCCGGGCGGTGCCGGAAGCGGGCCGTTGCCCCCACGAGATGTATCCGCGCGACGAAACGCCCCAGCTGCTCGAGTAACTCGAAATTATCGAGGTCGGGCGCGCGGCCGCCGCGTCGCGGGTACACGGCTACCCGAAACTCGCCGACCTTGTGCAATGTGGTGCCGCGAATGACCATCGGTGCGACGACCGGGATCTCCTGTTCCTCGAGCTCCGCGGAAAAGGCGTGTTCCTCGAGTATCGCGTCGTCCGACCAGCGGTTCGGTCGGTAGAACTTCGCGACGATGGCGTCGTTGTCGTCGATGCCGACCTGGTAGACGCGGTTTTCGTAGCTGTTGAGAGCGAGGAGGCGGCCGTTGCAGTAAAAGCCCAGGCCTTCGAGCGCCTCGAGGAAATCCTGCGGCTGCAGTTCCGCGTAGGCGAGGGACGTGGCATTGCGGTTCATTCGGC
>DATHRM010000297.1:0-2142 GCA_035465295.1 Woeseiaceae bacterium
TCGCGGAACGGTATCTGGCCGGGCGTTAATGTAGAATGCCCGCGCGATGAACGCTGCCGAGCCTGACCAGATCTACGAGGACGATGCCCGCCTGCAGTTGCATGACGATGGCAGCCTGCGCCACCTGCTCACGCTGAAGGGGCTGGACCGCTCGCTGCTCGTCGAGATACTCGACGATGCCGAGCGCTATCTCACGCCGACCACCAGCCTGCCTGCACGCAGCAACGCACTCGCCGGACGCACCGTCGCCAACCTGTTTTTCGAACCGAGCACGCGCACGCGCGCATCGTTCGACCTTGCCGGCAAACGCCTGGGCGCCGACGTATTGAATCTCGACGTCAACACGTCGTCGCGCAAGAAGGGCGAGAGCATTCTCGACACCATTTACACGCTCGAGGCCATGCGCTGCGACATCATGGTCGTGCGCGATGCGAGCGCGGGTGTCCCCGCGTATATCGCGCGGCACGTCAAGAATCACGTCAGCATACTGAACGCCGGGGAATCCGACGTCTCGCACCCGACCCAGGGCCTGCTCGACCTGCTGACGATCCGGCGCCACAAAGGCAGCTTCGAGAAGCTGGTCGTGGCGATCGTCGGTGACATTCGCCATTCGCGCGTCGCAAGATCCACGGGCTGGGGCCTGAACACGCTCGGCGTCGGCGAACTGCGGCTGGTATCGCCGCCTTCCATGGCGCCGAACCCGGACGACATGCCGTTCGCGAAGATCTGCGACAATCTCGAGGAAGGCCTGGCCGACGCGGACGTCGTCATGGCGCTGCGCATCCAGCGAGAACGCATCAGCGATCTCGACGGCATTCCCGGCACGGACGAGTATTTCTCCAGCTACGGCGTGAGCCATGAACGTATGAAGATCGCGAGGCCGGACGCGATCGTCATGCATCCGGGCCCGATGAATCGCGGTATCGAGATCGAGGGCGGCCTCGCCGACAGCAGGCAGTCGGTCATCACGCAACAGGTCACGAACGGCGTCGCGGTGCGCATGGCCGTGCTCGAACGGGTCGCCGGGACGCTGGAGAGGCGGTGATCACGGCGGCGCAAAAAACCGCGCAGCGCAATCGGGGCACGATCTTTGTCGAACAGGGAGAGGTCCTCCGCCACGACGTCTGGCCCGGCGACCAGTACATCCTGCGCATACGTGCACCGAAGTGTGCCGCGGCCGCACGTCCCGGCAGCTTCATCCATATCACCTGCGACGAGGAGCTGCCGATGCGCCGGCCCCTGTCCATCATGCGGGCTGCGGAGGACTGGATCGAGGTTCTCTACAAGATCGTGGGCGAAGGCCTGCACCTGCTGGCGCGCAAGCGGCACGGCGACCCGGTCAGCCTGCTGGGACCGATCGGCCAGCCATTTGCGTTGCATGCCGACCGGCCGAGGCCGTTGCTGATTGGCGGCGGCGTCGGCATCCCGCCGATGATCTGCCTTGCGGATACCATCCGCAAGGACGGGGCGGCGTGGAAGCCCCTCGCTATCCTCGGTTCCGAGATCCCGTTCCCGTTCGAGCTGGAACGCTCAGCCCTGGATGTGGACGGTGTCGCGGACAGCGTCCGGAGCACCATGGCGCTGCTCGAGCGCTGGGGCATACCGGGGCGCCTCACGAGCCTGCAGGGCTATGCGGGCTGCCACGAGGGTTACGTCACCGACCTCGCCGATCAATGGCTGCAGCGCCTCGACGCCGACGCTCTCGGGGAGGTCGAGATATTCGCCTGCGGCCCCACGCCGATGCTGAGGGCGGTCGCTGCCCTCGCCGGCCACCACGGGTTGCCCTGCCAGGTGTCGCTCGAGGAATACATGGCCTGCGCCGTCGGCGGATGTGCGGGCTGCACCGTAAGGATCAACACGCCGGACGGTCCGGCCATGAAACGCGTCTGCGTCGACGGCCCCGTGTTCGATGCGGCCGCCGTCGCCTGGTAGGCGGCCGCGGCCGTGGTGGTACGCGTGATCGTGTTCGGCTGCCGGAAGACCTTCTAGCCCCTGCTCGAGAACCAGGGCTGCAGCTCCGTGATGCGCTTGACGTCGGGCGGACTGGAATCGATGAGTCGCTGCAGGTAGTCCATCGCTGCGGGCGGCATCGGCGGATTGCGTTTTGCGAACTCCCACCACTCCATGCCGCCGGGCGTCAGG
>DATHRM010000298.1:0-2945 GCA_035465295.1 Woeseiaceae bacterium
GCGCAGTGCATGGCGGTCCGTTGGCGGTACGTCGGCGAAAACCTGGCGAACGCGAACCATGCTTCGTCCCAGAGAAATACCAGGTCCGGCTTTATAGCAAGGCATTCCTGCATGACGCGCTCGACGTTATACACGATCCCGTCGAAGGTGCAGTTCGTGAGCAACAGCATCCGCACGCGCCCGAGTTCGCCGGCCGCCTCGAGATCCAGCAGGCGCTCCTTGATGGCCCGGATCGGCACGGCACCGTACATGGACCAGGAGTGCAGCGGATAGCTGTCGAGGTAAACGACTTCGGCCCCGGCGAGCACGAGGCCATAGTGATGCGATTTGTGGCAGTCGCGATCCACGAGCACGATGTCGCCGGGCTGGATCAGCGCCTGTACGACAATCTTGTTGCAGGTCGATGTGCCATTGGTCGCAAAGTAGGTATGCCGGGCGCCGAACGCGCGCGCGGCCAGTTCCTGGGCGCGTTTGATGGGGCCGGAGGGTTCCAGCAGCGAGTCCAGGCCGCCGGAGGTGGCGGACGTCTCGGCAAGAAAGATATTGGGCCCGTAGAACGTCCCCATGTCCTGGATCCAGTGCGAGCGGGCGATGGACTTGCCGCGGCTGATCGGCATGGCATGGAAAACGCCGGTCGGCTGCTGCGAGTACGCCTTGAGCGCGTTGAAAAACGGCGTCTCGTAGCGTTCCGAAACCCCGCGCAGGATGTTCAGGTGCAGCTCGGTGAAATCCTCGGAGTTGTAGAACACCCGGCGGCAATTGCCGAGGTTCAGGCCGGCAACGTCTTCGACGCCACGGTCGGTTACGAGGTAGACATCGAGTTCCGGGCGTATCTCGGCCAGCAAACGGCACAGCTCCACACCGTAGTCGTGCGGTTCCAGGTCATCCAGGTCCTCATCGCCCAGGTGCTCCAGGGACTGCGTCAGGGTCTTCACATTGCAGCGCGTGCGCAGGTCGAATCCGAAGCGGACGATGACGGCCTGTATATTGTGATTGACCATGACGGCGATGACGGCGTCCTCGAGGGACGGTGCGACGATCGGCTCGTAAATAAACGGGTCTTCACGCCGCCGCATCGAATGCAGGCTGGACCGCAGCGAATGTTCCTGGGGCTCCGTCAGGTTGTCGACGAAAAGCGTCTCGAAGTACGGGCGTGCATAGGCTCGTGCGTCGGGACTTTCTTCTTCTTCCTGGCCCGGGTCGTTGTCCGCGGATTCGCCGAGCAGCGGCACGGTTCGGCGGCGATAGAAACCGCTGGACGTGGCCCGTACGATTCGCCGCACGATACTCGCCAGCTGGTCGAAATTTTCGTCGCGCAACAATTCGTTCATGTGCTCGAAGACCGACCGGCCGGGAAAAGCCCAGAACGCTTCTATCGGCTCGAGCGCCTGCAGAACCTCTTCCGCCCGCTCCTGCAGGGGGGCGATGCTTTTTCCGGCATGCACGGCTTTCGCCAGGCTCTGGGTGACGTCCTGCAGTGCGCTCCACTGATCCGACCGGAGTTGCGTCGCACTGTACGGAATTTCCGTCACGGCGGTCGGTGGCGCAGCGGATGTGGATTTCCTGGTGATTACTGTCATGTCGTGCTCCGAAAGCTGTGAGCGTCACGTCTGATAGCGCTGGTTCATTCCTTCTCGGGGAACCGCGTGTGACCGTGCGGGGGCGGTGCGCCGATGCCGACGCGTGATCCTCGCTCCGGCAGTTGCAGCGGTCCGAGTGTCGCGAGGAATGAATCCTGCAGGCTTCCCGGCTCGTACACGGGGAATTTCAGCTCACTGTCGCGGAAACTCTTCAGTGGTTGCCCGAGTCCGTGTACGCCGCATTCTCTCTGGCGCCGCACCAGCGCCAGGTCGATTTCCATGGGAATGATCGCCTCGCCGGCCCCGGCCTGGTACAGCACCACGCCCGATGGGTCGATTACCGCGGAGCGGCCGACGCCGCCCGCGCCCAGGCCGTTGATGTCGAACACGTAGCACTGAAACTGCGCCGCCGTGGCGCGGGCGATGGCCAGCTCGATGTCACGGTCCACGGTACCGGTCAGCACCGGGTGCAGCAGCACCTCGGCACCCAGGGCGGTCAGGGTGCGGGTGGTTTCCGGAATCCAGATGTCGTAGCAAATCGAGGCACCGAATCGTCCCACGTCCGGGACGTCGAACAGGCAGAATTCAGAGCCGGCCGCGACGTTTAGCTCATAGGGAAGAAACGGGAACAACTTGGTGCAACGCGCAACGACGTCGCCCTGCGGATTGATCACCGGCATCGTGTTGTAGATCTTGCCGTCCGCCGCTGTTTCGTAAATCGACCCGGGGAGCAGCCAGATGCCGTGCTTGGCGGCGGCTTCCCGGTACGCGGACTCCGCCGGCCCGTTCGGCGGCTGGGCGTGATGTGTCAGGGGGCCGGTGGTGGCCAGCTCGCTGAGAAGCACCATCTGGATCCACGGATAATGCGAAACCGTAATGTCCAGCTTGTGGAGCAGCGCATCGAGATTGCTGTGCAATGCGCCAACATGCGTTTGAATGCCTGCTATCGAAAAAGGTACCACCGTGCACTCCGTTTCATACTGGTTTGCCTGACTCCATGGGTCCGGCTGACGCCGTCGGTAGCGAAACCCGGTTTCGCAGCGCATAAGACCTGGAGAACCCTGATGCCCGTCGGCACCAGTCCCGTAGCGCCGATCTGGCGTGAGCTGGCAGTGCAGGAATCCGTTGCGGCCCTGGCACCGTAGCTGCCCCGAGCCGGGAGGGATGGCGCTACCCCGGCACTTTCAGGTGACGCATACGATTGACCGCATCTTACCGCAAGATAGGCATCGTTTTCCGGCCGGCGACGGACTCGAGCTGCGCGCAACAGCGAACAGAGCACGAATCCTGGCTACCGATTGGCGCGTCACAGCCGTGAGCGGGCTACGGGAAATCTGCGTTAACAAGCCGTGCATCGTTATGCGC
>DATHRM010000299.1:0-5385 GCA_035465295.1 Woeseiaceae bacterium
ACTGCCCTGGAAGCGCGTCGTCTTACCGGCTGTCCGGCTGGCGCGCGAGGGTTTCGAGGTGACCTACGATCTCGCCGGTCTGCTCGCATCGCGCAAGGAACGCATGTGCCGTTTCGAGGCAGCCTGCCGCTATTTCTACAAACCCGGCGGCGAGCCTTACCGGCCGGGCGAGCGCCTGGTGCAGCCGGATCTCGCGGATACGCTGGAAGCTATCGCCGCCAATGGCGCCGATGCCTTTTACAGGGGCGAGATCGCGGAGAAGATCGTGGCGGAAATGAAGAAAGGCGGGGGGCTTGTCGATGCGGAGTCCCTGGCTGCCTATGCGCCCGTTGTTCGGGATGCTGCACGCGGCACCTACAGGGGCTACGAGGTGTTGACCATGCCGCCCCCGAGTTCGGGCGGCATTCACATCGTGCAGATGCTGAATATTCTCGAGAACTTCCCGATGGCCGAATTCGGCGCCGGCAGCGCGGATGCTGTTCACGTGCTGGCGGAGACGGCGCGGCTCGCCTACGCGGACCGCAGCAAGCACCTGGGCGACCCCGACTATTACGACGTTCCGGCCGAATGGCTCATGAGCAAGGCGTACGCCAGGCAGCTCGCAGCAGGCATCGATATGAAACGCGCGCGGCCGTCGTCCGAAGTCGCGCCCGGCGTGCCGCCGGCCTACGAAAGCCCTGACACCACGCATTTTTCCGTGATCGATCGCGACGGCAACGTCGTCTCCAACACGACCACGCTGAATTTTTCCTTCGGCTCGGGCATCGCCGTCAGCGGCGCGGGTTTCTTGCTCAACAACGAGATGGACGACTTCTCCGCGAAGTCCGGCGTGCCGAATGCCTACGGCCTGATCGGTCACGAGGCAAACGAGATCGAGAGCGGCAAGCGGCCGCTCAGTTCGATGACGCCCGCGATCGTTTTCGACGACGGCAGGGCCTGGTTTGCGACCGGCAGCCCGGGCGGCAGCCGTATTATCACCACCGTGCTGCAGATGATCGTCAACGTCATCGATCACGGCATGAACATCGCGGAGGCCGAGGCGGCGCCCCGCATGCATCACCAGTGGTTACCGGATGTATTGCAGCTGGAATCCGGTTTCAGTCCCGACACGATCCGTATTCTCGAATCCCGCGGCCACGCCGTCGCCGCTTCGCAATGGTCGATGGGCAGCCTGCAAACGGTTGCCTGGAAGGACGGCGTGTTCAGGGGCTCGTCGGATCCCCGGCGTCCCAACGCGGCGAGCATCGCGCCTGCGCGGGACTAGTTGCCTAGACCGAGCGCAGATACCACTCGTAATCGAGCGGGCTGATGGTGTTGTGGAACTCTGCAGATTCCGCGCGGCGATTGCCGAGATAGAGACGGCAGTAGTCCTTGCCGAGATACGCAGGCAATACCTTGTTGCGGGAAAACGTGTCGAGCGCCGCGTCCCAGCGCACCGGAATACGCGCCTTCAGCGAGACGATTTCGCCTTCCTCGATCATGCGCCCGGGATCGCACCGGTTGGTCAGCCCGTGATGCACGCCGGCGGCGATTGCCGCCGTAACGAGATAGGGATTCGCGTCGGCGCCGGCTACGCGGTGCTCGAAACGCAGGTTTTTCTGGTCCGACATCGGCACGCGCACGGCGACCGCGCGGTGATTGACGCCCCAGTTCGGTTCGACCGGCGCAAAACTCTCGGGCCGCAACCGCCGGTAGGAGTTCGCATTGGGTGCGAAGATCGCGGTGCTTGCCGGCATGGTCTCCAGCAGGCCGCCGATCGCATGCCGCAGCCGCGCGGAGAACGGGGGTGACGCCATCTTCTCCTTGCCCTGGGAGAAATAATTCACGCCGTCCTTGTCGATGAGACTCATGTGTACGTGCAGGCCGCAGCCGCTCTCCTCCTCGAACGGCTTGGCCATGAAGGAAGCGACCATGCCATGCTTGCGTGCCGCTGCCTTGATGATGCGTTTCAGGAGTACCGCGTGATCGCAGGCCAGGACCGGATCGTCGACATGCCGCAGGTTGACCTCGAACTGGCCCGGCGCATATTCCGAGATCGCGGACTCCGCCGGGATGCGCTGTGCTTCGCACCAGTCGTATACGTCATTCAGGAATGCCTCGACCTCCCAGAGATCGTCATGGCTGTACACCTGGGCGCCCGGCTGTGGCCCGCCGATGGCCGGCACCCGTGACGCGCCCGGCGTCGGCGTGTCAGCCTCTGCGTCGAGCAGGTAGAACTCGAGTTCGGTCGCCATGACGATCGTCAGCTTTTTCCGGTACAGCGGCTCGAGCGCTCTCTCCAGGACGGTACGCGGGTCGGCGAAGAACGGCGTCCCGTCTTCTTCGTAGTAGCGGAACATGGCCTGCGCCATGGGGCGTTCGGACCACGGCACCGGCGCAATACTGCCCGGCACCAGGCGGCACTCCTTGTCGGGATCGCCGTCAGCCTCGCCGAAAGGAAACCCCGGTATCGTGTAGCCGAGGCCATCGAGCAGTACGATGCCTGCGCACATCGAAAATCCCTTTGCGCAGACCTTGTCCATGTCTTCCGCCTGGATGCGCTTGCCCTTGAGGAAGCCGTGCAGGTCGGCAACCAGCAACTCCATGGACACGACGTCCGGCTGGTTTTTCATCAGCCTGCGCAGCTCGGATCTGAGCGGGTTTGTTTTTCGTTGTGCCATCCGGCGCATGGTACCATTCCGGCAGTCACAAGCGGCAGGAATAAGAACATCAAAATCAAAGACCTGTACGCCCGTTTCCGGGTGGCCCCGGCCCTTTGCGCGGGCCTCGCAGTGGTTGCATGTCCCCTGGAGGCCGTGGCCATCGAGGCCGAGGTTCCCGCAATCGTGCTCGACGACGTGCCGTTCGAGGTCGTTATCAGCGAAGTGCCGGCGGGAGCCGTGGTCGTGGCGGAAGTGGACGGCAGGCGATATTCGGCCACGGCCGACGAGAGCGGCATCGCTGCGCTCGAGGAACTCGTGGTGAGCAGCACGGGCGAGGTCACGTTCGCTTTCACATCCGGTTCGGATGCCGGCACCGTCGAGCTGCGTGTAATGCCGGGCTGGGTCTCATTGCTGCCGGCATTTACGGCGATCGCCGTCGCGCTGATCCTGCGCAGCGTCATGCCGGCCTTGCTGCTCGGGATCTGGCTCGGCGCGACCGCCCTGCATTCGTTTTCACCGAAAGGGGCGGCCGTCGGCCTCCTCGATTCGTTCCAGGTCTTCGTTGCCGACGCGGTCGTGGATCCCGAGCGCTCCGCAATCATCCTGTTCACGATGATGATCGGCGGCATGGTGGGCATCATCACACGCAATGGGGGCATGATGGCTATCGTGAAGATGGTCGTCAGCCGGGCGCAAACGGCCGTCGGTGCCCAGGTGGCGGTGTGGCTCATGGGGCTTATGATCTTTTTCGACGACTATGCGAATACCCTGGTCGTCGGGAACACCGCACGGCCCATAACCGATCAGTTGAAAATTTCCAGGGAAAAACTGGCGTACATCGTCGACTCGACAGCCGCGCCCGTGGTCAGTATCGCGTTGATCACGACCTGGATCGGCTACCAGGTCACCCTCATCGACGAGGCGCTGGAGGGCATCAGCGAACTTGCCGATGTGTCTGCTTATGCGGTTTTCGTGCAGTCGATACCGTACAGCTTCTATCCAATACTCGCGATCGCCTTCGTCCTGATGGTTGCGGTAACAGGTCGCGACATGGGGCCAATGTACGCGGCAGAGGTCCGGGCCCGAAAGAGCGCGCGTGTCGCCGGCGTCGATGAGGTTACTGACTCGGCGAGCGACGACACGCTGGAACCGAAAGCCGACGTTCCGCCGCGCGCCTTCAACGCTGTCGTGCCGATCGTCGTACTCGTTGTCGGGCTGCTCGGCGGCCTGTATGCGACGGGCGAGGGTGACTCGATCAGGGACATCATCGGCAGTGCCGAGCCTACAAGGGCGATGATGTGGGCGTCGTTCATCGGCGCGCTGACGGCCGCCGTGATGTCGGTCGGCCAGCGCATCCTGACGACCCACGAGACTGTCGATGCCTGGTACGGCGGCGCGCGCGCCACCCTGTTCGGCATGATCGTGCTGGTGCTGGCCTGGTCCATGTCGGACGTCACGACGGCGCTCGATGCCAAGGATTACATGGTCACTATCATGGGTGATTCGATGCCTGCCGCTTGGCTGCCCGCTGCGGTGTTCGTGCTGGCCGGGGTGACCGCATTCGCGACCGGGTCCAGCTGGGGCACGATGGCTATCCTGGTGCCGCTGGTCGTGCCCCTGTCCTGGGCGGTGATGAGCGTCAACGGCATGACCGAAGCGGGCGACATGCACATCCTGTACTCGTCCGTCTCCTGCGTTCTTGCCGGTGCGGTCTGGGGCGACCACTGTTCGCCGATCTCGGATACCACCGTGCTGTCGTCGATCGCCTCGGGCTGCAACCATCTCGAGCATGTCCGGACCCAGCTGCCGTATGCTCTGCTGGTCGGTCTCGTCGGGATCGTCTTCGGCACGGTGCCGGGCGGTTACGGCGTGCCGCCGTGGGTGTCGCTGCTGGTGGGCGGTGTCGTGCTCTACGTGATTCTGCGGTTGCGGGGGCGGCAGGCCGATGCCGCGGCCGCCGACTGAGCCGACTGCAATCTATACTCGGCGGTATCCCGTAGCGTATCCTCTAGCCTCCAGACCGTAGAGGAGTGCCGGGGTTTGTCCCCATATGCGTCCGAAACCGATTATCGGCGTGCCGGCGGATCGTCGCGTCTATGAGCCCCACCCGTGGCACATGGTTGGGGAAAAATACCTGAAAGCCATCATCGAGGCCGCCGACGCGGTACCGTTGATCATTCCCGTGCTCGCGGATGACCTCGCGATCGACGAGCTCGTGGACCAGGTCGACGGCGTTATGCTTACCGGCAGCCAGAGCGACATAGAGCCGCACCATTACGGCAGCGAGTCCGACGACCCGGACGCCCTGCGCGATCCGCATCGCGATGCACTGACGCTGCCGATTGCACGGCATGCGCTGGAGACGGGCGTGCCCCTGTTCGCCATTTGCCGCGGGTTCCAGGAGCTCAATGTCGTTCTCGGCGGAACGTTGCACCAGAAAGTCAGTGACGTGCCGGGTTATCACAACCACAAGGAGAATCCGGACGATCCGCTGGACGTACAGTACGGGCCTTCGCACCCGGTCACGCTGGTCGAAGGCGGGCTCCTCGCGCGGCTCGCCGGAACCGGCGAGATGACGGTGAATTCGTTGCACGGGCAGGGAGTGGCGCGGCTGGCAGACGGCGTGACGGTCGAGGCCGTGGCCGACGACGGATTGATAGAGGCCTTCACGGTCGACGACGCCCGGGCGTTTGCGCTTGCGGTGCAGTGGCATCCGGAATGGAAGGCGAGCAGTAACGAATTT
>DATHRM010000300.1:0-3771 GCA_035465295.1 Woeseiaceae bacterium
GCTCGCCACCGAGTTGCTCGCCGGGCGGCGCGGCGCCGTTGTGGCGATGGATCCGTGGAGCGGCGAAATCCTCACACTGGTCAGCGCACCGTCGTTCGACCCGAACCTGTTCGCGGTCGGCATGAGCCAGTCGCAATTCTCTGCACTGCAGCACGATATGAACCGTCCGCTGTACAACCGTGCCGTCAGGGGAACCTACCCGCCGGGCTCCACCATCAAGCCGATGCTGGCGCTCGCCGCACTCGAGACGGGCGCGACGAACCTGGAGCGGCGGACGGTGTGTTACGGGTTCTTCATGCTGCCGAATACGACACATCGCTACCGCGACTGGAAACCGCAGGGTCACGGCGAAGTCGATATTCACGACGCCATCGCACAATCCTGCGACGTCTATTTCTACGAGATCAGCAACGAGATCGGCATCGACCGCATGCACGACTATCTCACGCGCTTCGGCCTCGGCGACCAGACCGGTGTCGACATCGCCGGTGAGCGGCCGGGACTGGTGCCGTCCACCGAATGGAAACGCAATGCCTTTCGCACTCGTGCCGACCAGCGCTGGTACCAGGGTGAAACGGTGATCGCGTCAATCGGCCAGGGCTACATGCTGACGACGCCGCTGCAGCTGGCAACGGCAACCGCGGCACTTGCCACACGCGGTATCCGGTACCAACCGCACATCGTTGCCGCGTGGGAGAACCCGTTGAGCGGCGAGCGTACGCTTGCGCCTCCGGTGCGGCTCGACGACATCGAGCTCGATGACAATACGAACTGGGACACGGTCCTCGGCGCCATGAACAGCGTGATGCAGGGTCCGCGCGGTACCGCACGCGCGGTCGGCAGCGGCGCACCGTACACCATGGCCGGGAAAAGCGGCACGGCGCAGGTGTTCTCGGTGGGCCAGGACGAGGAATACGACGAGGAAGAGATCGAGGAACGCCTGAAGGACCATGCCCTGTTCATCGCGTTTGCGCCGGTGGAAAACCCGCAGATAGCGGTTGCCGTCATCGTCGAGAACGGCAGCAGTGGCAGCGGCGTCGCGGCGCCGATTGCGAAAGCCATCATGGATACCTACCTCGGATTCGACGATGCGGCTGACTGATACACAGCGCCTGATAACCGGCAAGGCCGCCCCACTCGGTGACTTTACGCGTGCGCTTCGCCGCCTGCACATCGACGGGCCGCTGCTCGGCGGGCTGCTCCTGATCTGTGCCTTCGGCCTCGTGGTCCTGTACAGCGCGGTCGGCGAAGACATGCGGCTGTGGGTGAACCAGGTGATCCGCCTCGGTGTTGCGCTGGTCGCCATGCTGGTTGCCGCCCAGTTTTCGCCGGACTTCCTGCGCCGCTGGACGCCCTGGGCCTATCTCGGCGGCCTGGTGTTGCTCGCCCTCGTACTGATTACCGGCGAAGTCGGCCAGGGCGCACAGCGCTGGCTCGATCTCGGCATCCGCTTCCAGCCGTCCGAAATCATGAAGCTCGCCGTGCCGATGATGGCCGCCTGGTACCTGCACGACCGCCAGATTCCGCCCCGGCTCAGCCAGATCATGATCATCGCCCTGATCATCGTTGCGCCGACGATCCTGATCGCGCGCCAGCCGGATCTCGGCACCGCGCTGCTCATCGCCGCGTCGGGCGTGATCGTCCTCGTGCTCGCCGGCCTGCCGATTCGCCTGATGCTGGCGCTCGGCGTGTTATCGATCCCGGGCGCCTACGCGCTCTGGAACTTCATGAAGGACTACCAGAAGCAGCGCGTGCTCACCCTGCTGAACCCGGACAGCGATCCGCTCGGCGCCGGCTACAATATCATCCAGTCCAAGATCGCGATTGGTTCCGGCGGCCTGTTCGGCAAGGGCTGGACCAACGGCTCGCAGGCACAGCTCGAATTCCTCCCGGAGCGCGACACCGACTTCATTTTCGCCGTCATGGGCGAGGAACTGGGCCTGTTCGGCGTCCTCACGCTGCTGACGCTTTACATGTTCGTCGTCGCGCGCGGGCTGTTCATTGCCATCCAGGCGCACAGCACTTACGCGCGCCTGCTCGCCGGCTCCATCAGCCTGACGTTTTTCGTTTACGTCTTCGTCAACACGGCAATGGTTACCGGGCTCGTCCCCGTCGTCGGCGTGCCGTTACCGCTCGTTTCATTCGGCGGAACGTCGATGGTGACGCTGATGGCCGGTTTCGGTATTCTCATGTCGATACATTCGCACCGGAAATTGTTGCCTCAATAATGACCTTACGATTGCTCGCGGGCGTTGCCCTCTGCTTCTTGTCCGTCACCAGCACGATGGCCATCGATATCGACCAGCCGGACGTGGAAGCGTTTATCGATGTTATGGTCGAAGAGCATGACTTCGATCGCGAACAGCTTCGCGACGCGCTGCGCGCTGCCGAGGTCAAGCAGTCGATCCTCGACGCCATCGCGCGGCCCGCCGAGAAAACCAAGAGCTGGGCAGAGTATCGCGAGATCTTCATTACGCCGGAACGCATCGAAGCCGGCGCACGATTCTGGGCCGACAACGAGGACGCACTGCGCCAGGTCAGCGAGTCGACCGGCGTACCCATGGAAATGCTCGTCGGCATCATCGGCGTCGAGACCTATTTCGGCCGCATCACCGGGAGCTTCCGGGTGCTCGATGCCCTTGCCACGCTGGCCTTCTCCTATCCGCCGCGGGCGAAATTCTTCCGCCGCGAACTCGAGCAGTACCTGTTGCTCGCGCGCGAGGAAGGTATGCAGCCCACCGACGCCACCGGTTCGTATGCGGGCGCCATGGGACGACCGCAGTTCATGCCGTCGAGCTATCGAGCGTATGCCGTCGACGCGACCGGCGACGGCAAACGGGACATCTGGAACGACTGGACAGACGTTGCCGGCAGCATCGCGAACTATTTCCTGGAGCACGGCTGGAAATCGGGCGAAGAGGTCGCCGTGCAGGCGTCGCTCGGCGGCAGCTGGCAGGGACCGTTGCCGAAGCCCGAGAACACGCTGAAACCCACCGAAACCGTCGCCTCGTTGAGCCGCAAGGGCGTGATGTTCGTCACCGACCTGCCCGGCGACAGCAAGGGCGAATTGCTCACGTACGAAGGCGCCGACGGTCTCGAGCACTGGGTGGGTTTTCATAACTTCTTCGTAATTACGCGCTATAACCGCAACATCATGTATGCGCTGGCCGTGCACCAGCTCGGCCAGGAGATAGCGCTCGAGGTGAGTCGGCTTGAATCGTAGCCAGGCCGCAACCGCCATCGTCGCGCTCGCCGCGCTGACACTGGCTGCCTGCGGCGGCAATGTGCGCGACAGCGCGCCGTCGGGGAGCGTCTCGATACCCGATCTCCCCGGGGACCCCGTACCGCGCCCCGAACCACGCAGCCGATACGGCAATGGCCCGGTCTACGAAGTACTCGGCGGAACCTACCGCGTCATGGACAGCAGTTCCGGTTACAAGGAGCGCGGCGTCGCGTCCTGGTACGGCAGGAAGTTCCACGGCCGCCTGACGTCGAACCGCGAACCCTACGACATGTACGCCATGACGGCGGCCCACAAGACGCTGCCCCTTCCCACCTACGTGAAGGTGCGCAACCTGCGTAACAACAAGAGCATCATCGTGCGCGTCAACGACCGCGGACCGTTCGTTCACAACCGGATCATCGACCTGTCGTATGCCGCCGCGTTGAAACTGGACATGGTTCGGGACGGCACCAGTCTCGTCGAAGTGACGGCCATCTCGTTCGACGAGCAGCCGGGGGACCGGCCGGTGCGCGTCGTCGAACCCGCGC
>DATHRM010000301.1:0-14810 GCA_035465295.1 Woeseiaceae bacterium
GCTGTGCATACGGTCGCGACTCTTCCATCTGTTTCTGGGCCTTGCGGATCTTGCTCGCAGCCACTTTTTCCATCGCGCTCGTGATCTTCTGCATGTTCTTTACAGAAGCGATCTTCGAGCGGATTTCTTTTTCACCTGCCAAGTTAGTCGTCCTTATCCGTCATATGGTTGCTACTGAGTCCAAGCGAATGTCGTGGCCTGGCACCCAGCCCTCATAGTCGTTGACCGATACCTAGTACGCACCCTTCTCCGCGAAGGCGTCGCAAATGCCCTTCAGCGTCGCTTCGACCTCGTCGTTATAGTCGCCCGACGTGTTGATGGCGTCGAGCGCGTCCTGGTTGTTGGAATGCGCGAAATCGTGCAGTTCGGCCTCGTAGTCGACCACCTTGTCGACGGGCACCTTGTCGAGATAGCCCTCGTTCACCGCGTACAGCGACAGCGCCATTTCGGCCACCGACATCGGCGAATACTGCTTCTGCTTCATGAGCTCGGTGACACGCTGCCCGCGCTCCAGCTGCCTGCGGGTCGCGGCATCCAGGTCGGAAGCGAACTGCGCGAACGCTGCAAGCTCGCGGTACTGGGCGAGCGCAAGGCGCACGCCGCCGCCGAGCTTCTTGATGATCTTCGTCTGTGCCGCGCCACCCACGCGCGATACCGACAGGCCGGCGTTGATGGCGGGCCGGATACCGGCGTTGAACAGGTCCGTCTCGAGGAAGATCTGGCCGTCCGTGATCGAGATGACGTTCGTCGGTACGAATGCCGACACGTCACCGGCCTGCGTTTCGATGATCGGCAGGGCCGTCAGCGAACCGGTCTTGCCCTTGACCTTGCCGCCGGACACTTCTTCCACGTGCTCCGCGTTGACGCGGGCGGCTCGTTCGAGCAGCCGGGAGTGCAGGTAGAAGACGTCGCCGGGGTACGCTTCGCGGCCCGGGGGGCGCCTGAGCAGCAGCGATACCTGGCGGTAGGCCCAGGCCTGCTTGGTCAGGTCGTCATAAATAATGAGTGCGTCTTCGCCGCGGTCGAGGAAGTACTCACCCATCGAGCACCCGGAATACGGCGCGATGTACTGCATCGCCGGGCTGTCCGCCGCAGGGGCGGCCACGACGATGGTGTGGTCCATGGCGCCTTCTTCCTCGAGCTTCCGCACCACGCCCGCGATCGACGAGGCTTTCTGGCCGATGGCGACGTAGATGCATTTGATGCCCGAGCCACGCTGGTTGATGATCGTGTCGACGGCGACGGCGGTCTTGCCGGTCTGGCGGTCGCCGATGATCAGCTCGCGCTGGCCGCGGCCGATCGGCACCATCGAGTCGATGGACTTGAGGCCGGTCTGCACCGGCTGCGATACGGACTGGCGCGCGATGACGCCAGGCGCGACCTTCTCGATCGGTGACGTGGATTCGGCGTCGATGGGGCCCTTGCCATCGATCGGGTTGCCCAGCGAGTCGACGACGCGCCCGAGCAGTTCGCGGCCGACAGGCACTTCGAGAATGCGACCGGTCGTCTTGACGGTGTCGCCTTCGGAGATGTGCTTGTAGTCGCCGAGGACAACGGCACCCACCGAGTCCTGCTCGAGGTTCAGCGCCATGCCGAACGTGTTTTCGGGGAACTCGAGCATTTCGCCGTAGCGGGCGTCGGCAAGTCCGTAGATTCGGACAATGCCGTCGGTGACCGCGATAACGGTGCCGACGTCACGTGCTTCGGTCGTTACCTCGAAGTTCTCGATGCGTTCCTTAATCAGCTGGCTGATTTCAGAAGCTTTGAGTGCCATGTTGTTTTCCTCTTTACTTGGTCAACGCGTTGGCCAGGCCCTGGAGCCTGGCGCGCAGCGAACCATCGATTACGACATCGCCGGCGCGAATGACCGCGCCACCGATGAGATTTTCGTCAATTTCGGTCGAGATCCTGACATCGCGCCCGAGCTTCTTCGCGAGTGAGCCCGCGATTGCTTTTTCCTGCGCCGCACTGAGCGGCGCCGCGGCCGTGATGACCGCGTCGATGGTGTTCTCCACCTCTGCCTTCAGTGCTTCGAACTGTCCCGATATTTCCGGCAGGACGGCGACGCGCCCGTTTTCCAGCAGCAACTTCAGGAAGTTCGTGCCGTGCTGGCTGCCGCCTGCGAACACCGTGCCCTCGCCGACCGCGCTGGCGAACAGGCCCTGCAGGAAGTCGAGGCGCTGCTCGTCGGTCAGCGCCGGCTCGCCGAGAAACGTCACGACCTGCCCGTCCTCGAGCAGCTCGCTGGCCGCTGCCAGCGATGCCGACAACTCGTCCAGCGCCTTGTTCTCCTGGGCGACCTCGAAGACCGCCTCCGCGTAAGGCCTCGCAACTGTGTTGTTGTCCGCCACGGCCTAGATCTCCTGCGCAAGCTTGCCCAGGATGTCCTCGTGTGCCTTGTCGTCGATTTCGCGCTTGAGGATCTTCTCGGCGCTCGCGATCGCGATGGCCGATACCTGTCCGCGCAGCTCCTCGCGGGCCTTGTTCACTTCCTGCTCGATCTCGGCCTTGGCCGCCGTCAGCTGGCGCTCGCGCTCCTTGACGCCGTCCGACTTGCCTTCGGCGACGATTTCGTTGGCGCGCGCGTGGGCCTGGTCGAGGATCGAGGTGGCCTGCTTGCGCGCATCCGCGACGATTTCTTCCGCCTCAGCCTGAGCCTGCAGCAGTTTGTCCTGGCCTTTCTCGGCAGCAGCAAGACCTTCGGCGATCTGCTCCTGGCGCTCTTCGATCGCGTTGAGGATCGGCGGCCATATGAACTTCATACAGAACCAGACAAACACGATCATCGCGATGGTCTGGCCGATGAGCGTTAGATTAATGTCCAAGGAATTCTCCTGAGTCTGGTATTCGCGGCTCGAGAGCCGCTCCTACAGCGACGATCGCGCTTCGAAAAGCGCCGATTCGATCAACCGCCGGTGGCAGCCTGCAGCTGGCCGATGAACGGGTTCGCAAACGCAAAGAACAGCGCAATACCGACGCCGATCATGGCAACGGCGTCGAGCAGTGCGACCACGATGAACATTTTCGTCTGCAGCATCGGTGCCAGTTCCGGCTGGCGCGCGGCACCCTCGAGGAAGCGGCCGCCCAGAAGACCCATGCCGATACCGACGCCAAGGGCGCCGAGGCCGATCAGAAGTGCGACGGCGATCGCCGTGAAGCCAATAACAGTTTCCATCAGTTTCTCCTAAACAGGATCAAGTCCAACTTGTTGAAGTGAGTGTCAATGCGATTCGGCTGCGAGACTCAGGTACACGATGGTAAGCATCATGAATATGAAGGCCTGCAGCGTCACGATCAGTATGTGGAACACGGCCCAGCCGAAATGCAGCGGCAGCTGCCACAGGCCGAGCAACGCGATCAGGATAAAAATGAGCTCGCCGGCGAACATGTTGCCGAACAGTCGCAGGCTGAGCGAGACCGGCTTGGCGAGCAGCGCCACGCTTTCCAGTATGAAATTGAAGGCGATCACGAACGGTGCGGCGACAAGGCCGACGCCTTTCGTGGGCGGCGCGATCGGGTGCAGCGTCAGTTCGCCGATGAAGCCGCTGACGCCCTTGAATTTGATCGTGTAGAAAATGATCAGCAGGAACACGGCGATCGACATCCCGAACGTGATATTGACGTCGGTGGTCGGCACGACCTTCATGTATTCGATCCCGATGAGGCTCGACAGCCACGGGATCCAGTCCACCGGAACGAGGTCCATGAGGTTCATGAAGAAGATCCACACGAACAGCGTCAGCGCGAGCGGTGCAATCAGGTTGCTCTTGCCGTGAAACGTATCCTTGACGCTGCCGTCGACGAAATCCACCACGATCTCGACAAACGCCTGCATCTTGCCGGGCTTGCCCTTGGCCGCATTCTTCGCGACCGAGCGGAACATCCAGATGAAGACCAGGCCGAGAAACACCGACCAGAACATCGAGTCGACGTTGATCGCCATCGGGTTGCCCGCGCATTGATTCCAGACCCACTCGCCCGTTTCCGACTTGCAGACCTGCAGGTTTTGCAAATGGTGCGAAATGTATTCGCCGGACGTTTGCGGTCCGTGTCCGCCTTCACTCGCCATTCTTGTTGTCCGTGTCCAGTTCTTCTTGACCTGCGTCGCGCAGCAGGAAGCCGGCAAAGGTCACCAGCTGCGCAGCGATGAATCCTGCGAACAGGAATCCTGCCGCCAATGGTCGTACCGTGACGAAAACGATGCTGAACATCAACACCGTCAGCGCCAGTTTCCCCAATTCGCCCGCCCAGGCCGCCCGGATCAGGTCGCGTGCCCCGCGATCCCGGCGCGCCAAAACAATCCTCGTTGCCAGAAATGCATTCGGGATGACGTGAGTCAGGCTACCAAGCAGCGCAGAGTAGCCCGCTACGCTTCCCGCCAGCCCCCAGAGCAACGCGGCCAGGGCCAACCCGACAGCCAGTTGCAAAGCGAGTACCGTGACAATCGTGTTGTAGCCACGGCGTCCGGCCGGCTCGTCCATTTCTGCTAGCCTCCGGCACTAAAAACGCCACATGCAGCGGTGCTCCCGGTCGCTTGTGGCGCTCGATTTTGCGGTATGTCAGGCGGGCCTGTTTTGGGCCCGCGCATTATAGAGGCACGCTTACCGCATCGCAACACGACCGGCATTCGACTTTAGGCGGCCGAAGCCGCGGTTTTTTCCGGGAAATAGGGCCGGTTTGCCGATTTTGCGCATTGCGACCTGCCGCACATCGGCCGGACGCGATTGACGTTATAAAAGTACGCTAACTGGTCGGGAATGAACAATGCTGTTGATCGTCAGCAAATCCCTGCGGGGCAGGAAGGTGATCAGCGATGCCGCGCGCGAGCTGAGCCTGGCGCTCCGTCACTTCGACAGCCCGGAAGCGCTGTCGGCGCTGATGGCCGGCAATTCCCGCCGCATCGTGATGCTGGACAAGGACGACGTGACCCGGGAAACGCTGACCCGCCTCGACGCGCGCCAGGGCCGCGTGCCGTTCGCGCTCGTGATCGCGGCCGACCGCGCAGTCGTGAGCCAGGCCGTCGGGCCCGAACTCATCGAAAAACTCCTCGACTTCAGGAATTTCTCGTGGCTCGGCAGCCAGTACGACGTCTTTCAGCTCGGCGACGTGCTGAAGCGCTGCCGCCGCCGCATGCTGCGGTTCACCCGCGAGGAGATCGAGCAGGCGTTCGGCGAGTTCCAGTTCGTCGTGCGCTACCAGCCCAAGGTCGAGCGCGGTGACGGCAGCGAGTGGCAGACCCGCGAAGCCGAAGCACTGATCCGCTGGCTGCACCCGGACAAGGGCCTGCTGGCGCCGGTCGAGTTCCTCCCCGAAATCGAAGCCTACGACATGATGCCGCGGCTCACGGAATTCGTGCTGCGCAAGACGGCCGTGCAGATCGTGAAATGGCGCGAACAGGGGCTCGGCTTCGATATCTGCGTCAACCTGGCTTCCAGCGAGCTGGGCAGGACCGGCCTTGCGAGCGCCTATGCCGCGGTCGTCCGCGAGCACGGCGCGGAGTGCAGCAATTTCACGTTCGAGGTGGTGGAGCAGGATCTCGTGGATCCCGATGCCGCGCACCTGGAAACCCTCAAGCGCCTGCGCAACCAGGGTTTCCGCATCTGCCTCGACAATTTCCGCGTGGCCGCCCGGTCCCTCAGCAT
This sequence comes from Woeseiaceae bacterium, assembly GCA_035465295.1. Lineage (GTDB taxonomy): Bacteria > Pseudomonadota > Gammaproteobacteria > Steroidobacterales > Woeseiaceae > UBA1847. The sequence goes on from DATHRM010000301.1 coordinate 5,643, forward strand.
GCTCGAGCGCCTGCCGTTCGACGAGATCAAGATCCACGCATCGGCGCTGCTGCGTGCCCGGGACGACGACGTCGCCCGCCATGTGCTGGCGGCCGTGACGGGGCTGGCACACAACCTGGGCATGGCGGTGTGCGCCGAGGGTGTCGAGAACCAGGAGACCTTCGAGTTTTTGAAGACGATCCGCTGCGACAAGCTGCAGGGATTCCTCATCTCCGAGGCGGTGCTGCCGCACATCGTGCGGCGCGCCTATTCGGCCATCGGCAACCAGGCCGACGAAGTCGCCTGAGCGGCCGGTCGCGCCCGTAGGAGCGGGCCTCGGCCCGCGATCGCGGTTCAAGAACCGCTCCTACACCAGATAGCGGACCCTACCGGATGTGCTTCAGGATGCCGTCGAGTTCGTCGAGGCTGTTGTAGCTGATCACCAGTTTGCCGGCGCCTTTCTGCGTGTGCTGCAGGCTGACTTTCGCCCCCAGCTTCTCCGAGACCTCGACCTCGAGGCGCCGGATGTCGGCGCTCTGGCTCGCGGGCTTCGTCGCCGGCGACTTTTCCGCCGGACCCGCCAGCATGCGCTTGACCAGCCGTTCCGTCTCGCGCACGGACAGGCTCTTGCTCACTACCTGGCGTGCCGCGTCGTACTGCTGGACGCCGTCGCTGATCGACAGTAAAGCACGTGCGTGGCCCATCTCGATCTGCCGGGCCTCCAGCATCGGCTTTACCCTGTCGGACAGGTCCAGGAGCCGCAGCAGGTTGCTCACCGCCGCGCGCGACCGGCCGACGGCTTCCGCGGCTTCTCCGTGGGTAAGGTCGAATTCGCGTATCAGCCGCTCGAGCGCCCGCGCTTCCTCGAGCGGATTGAGGTCCTCGCGCTGGATATTCTCGATCAGCGCCATCGCGATGGCCGCCTCGTCCGGCAGCTCGCGAACCACGGCGGGAATCGATTCGAGCCCTGCCATCTGCGCCGCACGCCAGCGACGCTCGCCCGCCACGATCTCGTAGCGCTGCGTATCGCCGGACTTGCCGATGGGGCGGGCGACGATCGGCTGCACCACGCCCTGCGCCTTGATCGAGTTGGCGAGTTCCTCGAGCGAGTCCTGGCGAATGTCCAGCCGCGGCTGGTACTGGCCGCGCTGCAACAGGTCGAGGGGAATCTGTTTGAGCGGAGCGTCGGGGCCCGGCTCCACGCTTTCCGCTGCCGCCGCGACCGGCTTGGAGAGCAGGGCGTCGAGGCCGCGCCCGAGTCGTTTTTTCCTGGCTGTCATCGGTTCATTCCAACGAGATCCCTATACCGCTTTGGCAACGCGGGCGTCTTCGCGGCGGAGAATTTCGCCGGCCAGCGCGAGGTATGCAATGGCGCCGCGCGACGAGCGGTCGTGCAGCAGCACCGGCCGGCCGAAGCTCGGCGCCTCGGCGAGACGGATGTTGCGCGGCACGCAGGTGCGAAAGACCTGCTTGTCGAAGTGCTCGATCAACTGCATCGACACTTCGTTCGAGAGGTTGATGCGCGGATCGAACATGGTGCGGAGAATGCCGTAAACCTCGAGCCGCGGGTTGACGCTTTCGCGCACCTGCTCGATCGTGTTCAGGAGCGCGGAGAGGCCCTCGAGCGCATAGTACTCGCACTGCATCGGTATCAGCACGCCGTCGGCGGCCGTGAGCGCATTGACCGTCAGCATGTTGATCGATGGCGGGCAGTCGATGAATATGAAGTCGTACAGGCCCGCCACCGGTGCCAGCGCCTTCTTCAGTTTCAGTTCGCGGCCGATCTCCTGCAGCAGCGAGACCTCCGCGAGCGTCAGGTCCTCGTTGCCCGGCAGCACGGCGAAGCCGCCTTCGGGCGCGGACACGATCGTGTCGGCCGCGGTCGCCTCGCCCAGCAGCACGTCGCAGGCCGAATAGTCGACCTCCCGCTTGTCGATGCCGCAGCCCATCGTGGCGTTGCCCTGGGGGTCCATGTCGACCAGCAGAACCCGCCTCTGCGTTGCGGCGAGCGACGCGGACAGGTTCACGCAGGTCGTGGTCTTGCCGACACCGCCTTTCTGGTTTGCAACCGCAATGATGCGCGCCATGATCAAGCCCTTCGCAAAAGCACAGCGTGCCGCGAGCCCGCATCGAGCCCCGGCACCGAGAGTTCCTCGATAGTGTAGACCCACCCGGCGGGAATTTGTCGGAGTTCTTCCGCCGGGAAGCGCCCTTTGAGCGCAATGAACACGCCGCCCTCTCCAACGTGGTGTCCAGCGAGCTCGAGGAGCCGCGGCAACGCGGCCACGGCTCGCGCAATCACGGTATCAAAGCGGTAGCCGGGTGCATAGTCTTCCGCGCGCGCTTTTACGGCCTCGACGTTGCCGAGGCCCAGCACGGCCGCGGCATGCTGCACGAACTGGATCTTCTTGTTGTTGCTGTCGAGCAGCACGAAATGCCGCTCCGGCTCGACGATGGCGAGCGGCAGCCCGGGAAAACCCGCGCCCGTGCCGATGTCGAGCACGCTCTTGCCGTCGAGCAGCGGCCGGGCCGCGAGACTGTCCTGCAGGTGCACCGTGACCATCTCGTCACGGCTGCGGATCGCGGTCAGGTTGACCTTGCGGTTCCAGTGTTCGAGCAGGTCCAGCAGCGCCGCGAACCGGCTGACGCTGTGCTCGTCGTATTGTTCGAGGCCTTGCAGCGGCTGCTCCTTATGCGGTCAGGCGACGAGCAGCGCCATGAAATCGTCGACGGCGGTCGCTGCCAGCCTGTCGCGGTCCGCGCACAGTGCCTCGAGGGCCGCCCACTGTCCCGCGGCGAGCTTCGGGGACACGCTGTCCGCGAATTTTTGCAGGAGGACGGGAATGCCTTCCCCGCGCCGCTCCCGGTGGCCGATCGGCGCATTCACCTCGACGCGGTCGGTGCTCGAGCCGTCTTTGAAGAAAACCTGTACCGCGTTGCCGATGTAGCGCTTGCGGGGGTCGAAATAGTCCTTCGTGAACTGCTCGTTCTCCCTGACTTCCATCGTGTCGCGCAGCGCGTCGACGCGCGGATCCGCCGCCACGCCGTCTTCGTAGTCCGCCGCTGTCAGGCGGCCGAAAATCAGCGGAATCGCCACCATGTACTGGATGCAGTGGTCGCGATCGGCCGGGTTGTCGAGCGGCCCGGTCTTGTCGATGATGCGTACGCCTGCCTCCTGCGTCTCGATGACGATGCGCTCGATATCGTCGATCCGGTCCCTGGCGGCAGCGTGCAGCGTCATCGCCGCCTCCACCGCGGTCTGCGCATGGAACTCCGCCGGGAAAGAAATCTTGAACAGGATGTTCTCCATCACGTAGCTGGCATACGGCCGCTGGAACCTGAACGGCTTGCCCTTGAACAGGACGTCATAGTAGCCCCAGGCTTTCGCGGACAACGCCGACGGGTAGCCCATCTCCCCGGTCATGCTGATCAGCGCCAGGCGCACGGCCCGGCTGGTCGCGTCGCCGGCGGCCCAGCTCTTGCGCGAGCCCGTGTTCGGGGCGTGCCGATAGGTGCGCAGCGCGCCGCCGTCGATCCACGCATGCGACAGCGCATTCAGCACCGTGTTGCGGTCGCCGCCCAGCATGTGCGTCACGACGGCCGTCGACGCGACGCGCACCAGCAGGACATGGTCCAGGCCGACGCGGTTGAAGCTGTTCTCGAGCGCCAGTCCGCCCTGGATCTCGTGCGCCTTGATCATCGCGGTCAGCACGTCTCGCATCGTCAGCGGATCCTCGCCCGCGGCGCGATTCCGGCGGCTGAGGTAGTCGGCAACCGCGAGTATGCCGCCGAGATTGTCCGACGGATGGCCCCATTCAGCCGCCAGCCAGGTGTCGTTGAAGTCGAGCCAGCGGATCATTGCGCCGATGTTGAAGGCTGCCATCACGGGCTCGAGTTCGTACGACGTGCCGGGCACGCGCGCACCGCCGGCGAGCGTCGCGCCGGGCACGACCGGTCCGAGCAATTTCGTGCAGGCGGGGTAGTCGAGCGCCTGGAAGCCGCAGGCCAGGGTATCCATCAGGCAGTAATGTGCGGTTTCGAAAGCAAGATCGCTGTCGATGCCGGCGTCGCAGACGAACTCCGCGATATCCGTCAGCTCCCTGTCCCAGCCGGGTCTCTTCGCGGAGCGGATTCCTGAATCAGACATGCTGTCTCCCGTGTTCGCGATAACCTGTCAGTCACGATCCTCGATGGCCACCCACTCCTGCCGCGGCGGCCCGATGTAGTCCGCGGCGGGCCGGATCAGCCTGTTGTCCGCGCGCTGCTCCATGACGTGCGCCGCCCACCCCGTGATCCGCGCGCAAACGAAGATCGGGGTAAAGAGATACGTGGGTATGCCCATGAAGTGATAGACGCTGGCGGCATAGAAATCCGCATTCGCAAACAGCTTCTTTTCGTCCCACATCACCTTCTCGATGGCCTCGCAGACCGGGTGCATGACCGTGTTGCCGACGTCCTCTGCGAGTGCCGCGGACATTTTCTTGTTGATGGCGTTGCGCGGGTCCGAGGTCGTGTACACGCGGTGGCCGAAGCCCATGATCTTCGCTTTGCTCGCGAGCATCCGGTGGATACCCGCCACCGCTTCATCCGGCGTGTCGAAGCGGGAGATGAGTTCCATCGCCGCCTCGTTGGCGCCGCCGTGCAGTGTGCCGCGCAGCGCGCCGATCGCCCCGGTAACCGCGGAGTGCATATCGGAAAGCGTGCCCGTAATGACGCGCGCCGTGAAGGTCGACGCATTGAACTCGTGCTCCGCGTACAGGATCAGCGTCGTGTCGAGGCTCTTGCGATGCAGCTCCTTCGGCGGCTCGCCGTGCAGAAGGTGCAGAAAATGGCCGGCAATGCCGTCGTCATCGGTCTCGGTGTCGATGCGCTCGCCGTCGGTTTGAAACCGGTGCCAGTACAGCAGCATGGACGGCATGCACGCGAGCAGCCGGTCCGCGACGTCGCCCTGCCTGAAAAAGTCGCCCTCGGGCTCGATAGTGCCGAGAAACGATACGCCCGTGCGCAGCACATCCATCGGGTGTGCGTCCGCCGGCACCATCTCGAGCACGGTCTTCAGTTCGTCCGGCAGCCCGCGATTCGCCTTGATCTTGCCGACGTAGGCGTCCAGTTCGGCCCGGTTGGGAAGCTTGCCGTGCAGCAGCAGGTAGGCGACCTCCTCGAAGCTCGCATTCTCCGCGAGGTCGTGAATGTCGTAGCCCCGGTAGGTGAGCCCGGCGCCCTCTTTGCCGACCGTGCAGAGATGCGTCGTGCCCGCGGTTATGCCGGCCAGTCCGCCGCTTTTTTTCGCCTGTCCCATGTGATTCCCTCGTCGCCCCGTGAAACTTCAGTTCCTGCCGGTCTTCAGGCCCTTTTCCGCGAACAGCTCGTCCAGCTTGTCCTCGTACGCCTGGTAGCCAAGGACGTCGTAGAGTTCCATGCGCGTCTGCATGGTATCGACCACGGCTTCCTGCGTGCCGTCCCTGCGCAGCGTTTCGTAGACGTTCAACGCGGCTGCCGACATCGCCCTGAAAGCGCTGAGGGGATAAAGCGCCATGCGGACCCCGGCGCCCCCGAGTTCGTCGGTCGTAAACAGCGGCGTCTTGCCGAACTCCGTGAGGTTGGCCAGTACCGGCACCCCGATGGCGTCGGTAAACTGCCGGTACTCGTCCAGCGTCGTCAGCGCCTCCGCAAAAATCGCGTCGGCGCCCGCTTCGACGTAGGCGGCCGCCCGGTCGATCGCGGCCTGCTGGCCTTCGACGGCATGGGCGTCGGTGCGCGCCATGAGCACGAACTCGTCGTCCGTGCGGCCGTCGGTCGCAGCCTTCAGCCGGTCGCACATTTCCGCCGCTTCGACGAGCGCCTTGCCCGGGCGGTGCCCGCAGCGCTTGACGGCAACCTGGTCCTCCAGGTGGCAGCCCGCTGCGCCGGCCCGGGTCAACTCCCCGATGCTGCGGCCGATCATGAACGCGCTGCCCCAGCCGGTGTCGGCATCGACGAGCAGGGGCAGGTCCGTGGCCGACGCAATGCGGCGTACGTCTTCGCAAACGTCATTCAGCGTCGTCATCGCCAGGTCCGGGAGCCCGAAGGACGCATTCGCAACGCCCGCGCCCGACAGGTAAATGGCCCTGAAGCCGGCTCTTTCGGCCAGCAATGCCGTGTAGGCGTTAATGGTGCCGGCGATCTGCAACGGCCGCTCCGCCTCCAGGGCGGCGCGAAATTTCGCTCCTGCGCTCATGCCAGGTCCTCTCTCCGGTTCTGCCGGATTTTAATGAGCATTAGAATCCGGCGGGGGCGGGATTCTAAACCAGCGGCGGAGCCGTTCCCAAATAGACGAAGGGCTAACGGGGTCGTTTCAGTCGTTACTTATCCTGACGACGATTCGTCCCGTAATCTCGCCATCGAGGTAGGCCTGGAAGCAGCCCGGCAGGTCGTCGAATTCGACGGTTCGGCCGCCGATTTCGTCCAGGTGTTGCGGCTTGAGATCGCCGGCAATTCGCGACCAGACGGCCAGGCGGAGGTCCCGCGGCGTGTCGACCGAGTTGATGCCGAGCAGGCAGACGGCCCTGAGAATGAACGGCATCACCGTCGTGTTGAGCTCGTGGCTCGCCGCGAGGCCGATGCTCGCGATGTTGCCGCCGTAGTCCATCGTCCGCGTCAGCCAGGTCAGGTAGTCGCCGCCGAGGTTGTCGACGGCGCCGGCCCACTGCGCTTTTTCCATGGGACGCTTGCCGAGATCCAGCCCGTCGCGCAGCAGGATACGGCTCGCGCCTATGCTCTTGAGGTAGGCTTCCTCGCTGGCCTTGCCGGTCAGCGCCACGACCTCGTAGCCGCGGGCCGCCAGCATGTCTATCGCGATGCTGCCCACGCCGCCGGTCGCTCCCGTGACCACGACCGGACCGTTTTCGGGCTTCTGGCCGTTCTGCTCCATGCGGTGAATCGCGAGGCCCGCCGTGTATCCCGCCGTTCCCAGCTGCATGGCCTGGTGCGCGTCGAGCCCGGCCGGTATCGGTACCAGGCTCTGGCTGTCGAGGCGCGCGTACTCCGAATAGCCGCCATCGACGGTTTCGCTCAGGCCGCAACCATTCACGAGCACGGCGGTGCCGGGCTGGAACTCCGCATCCTCGGAGCTTGCGACGACGCCCGCCAGGTCGATGCCGCCGTTCAGCGGATGCCGGCGCAAGATCTTCCCCGCGCCGGTGGCGGCGAGCGCGTCCTTGTAGTTGATCGTCGAATGGGTGACGCGGACGACGACGTTGCCTTCGGTAAGGTCGTCGATTGCGAGCTCCTGGAAGCCGGCGACGATCTTGCCGTCCTGTTCGTCGATGCGGTATGCGCGAAATTTGTCCATTGTCGTTCCCCCTTGTGTGTCGCTTTATCGCTCGAGCCAGCTCAGCCAGGCATCGAGGCCTTGCGAATTCAGTTTCATGTCGTGCTTCAACAACGACCACATTGCCTCCCGGCCCTTGTCATAGCCGTGCGCGACAAGACGTTCGCTCAGGTACTCGAACAGGTCGCTCTCTATGGCTTCCCGCCGGTCGTCGCGGTCCTTGTGCCTGTTCGCGATCGCGACGAATCCGTCCAGGCATTCGTGCATGTCGGAGGCCAGGCGCTCGAGGTCGTCCACCCGGCTGTAATGTGTCAGGTACACCCGGGTGGGCTCCTGCGCCATGATGCGATCGACCGCCTTGTGTGCCTCTGTCGGCTCGAAATGCGGCGGCGTGGTGGTCGGAAAGATGAATTCGCCGTTTTCGGTGTCCAGTTCGCGGTAGGAAATCCCGAAGCTGTCGCCGGTGAACACGCCGCGGGAAGCCGGGTCATGCAGACAGTAATGGTGCCGCGCGTGTCCCTCGGTGTGCAGTGCGCGAACGTCACGACCGCCGAAACTGAAACTGTCCTCGTCGCCCGCCTCCACGATACGGGCGGCATCGATCGGCACGATGTGTCCATAAAGCTCGAACGCCTTGTCCTTGCCGTAGACGCCCTCTGTCCCGGCGATGAGCTTCGAGGGGTCTGCCATGTGCGGCGCGCCGCGCGGGTGGATTACGCACCGCGCGTTCGGCAGTTCCTGCATCAGTGCTCCGGCGCCACCAGCATGATCCAGGTGGACGTGCGTGAGGAAAACGTAATCCACATCGGCGACATCGAGATCGTTCTGCCGCAGCGCATCCAGCAACAGCGGCACGGTGGAATTCGTGCCCGTATCGACGAATGCCGCGCGGCCGTCGGAGATCAGCAGGTGGCTGGCGTCGGCCATTGGCCGCATGTAGAGCGTGTCGACGGCGACGACGCCGTCGCCTACCTTGGTGGTCTGTGCCACGTGCTGCGGCATGTCTTCTCCCGCCTGAAATCAGGCAGTGATTATTCCACGACCGTTGTCTCGAGTCCTTCGAGGCTGGAATAGAATCGGGCGAGGACCGCGACGTCCTCGTCGGTGAGCGGTGCCGCCATCTGCGCCATGACGGCATTCGTGCGCGAGCCATCCCGATACTGGTTCAGCGCGTGCTTGAGGTAACTCTCGTACTGCCCGGCGAGCGTCGGCCAGTTCGGCGATACGGCGATGCCGTTCCCGCCGTGACAGGCGACACAGGTCTGGGCCGCCTCGATGCCGGACGTATCGGAGCCGCCGGCGGCAACCGTTTCGTTGGCGAAACTCGAGAAGTACGCCGCGAGGTCCTGCATATCCTGGTCGCTCATGCTCGCTGCCTGCGCCTGCATGGTCTCATGCTGGCGCGTGCCGTCCCGGTAGCCCTGCAATGCCGCCAGAAGGTAAGCGGACTTCTGCCCGCCGAGCTTCGGCACCCGGAAGGAGGGATAGGCGTTGCGATAGCCTTCGATGCCGTGGCATCCCAGGCATGTGTAGGCGAGCTTGGCGCCTCGCTCCGCGTCGCCCTGGGCGGCCGCGGGTGACGCCAGGAAAGCGCAGGCCATGCAAAGCGTCAGTAGTGAGGCGGCGATCTTCATCTTCGTAACCAACTGTAATCTCGGGAATTAGCCGGCCCCGGCGCCATGCCGGGAAATCAGAGGCAGCTATGGTAGTGACACTGGCCCGCGAATTCCAGACATAGGTCCGTGAATCGGCGGGAGGCCATGCTAGCATCGTCCCGCAGTTTGCCGCCCAGGGACACTTGAGTGAGAAAGAGCATCGTAGCGCTGCTCGTGATCGCCGCCATCGTCGTGTTGGTATCGCCGGGCATTATCGGCCGCATC
>DATHRM010000302.1:0-1730 GCA_035465295.1 Woeseiaceae bacterium
GGGCAGGTCGAAGCTGCCGGACTCCTCGCAGCCCTCGATCAGCACCACGCAGCGCGCGTGCGGAATACCCTGTTCCTGCAGGGCCCTGATGGCTGTCAGCGAGCCGAACACGGCGTAGCCGTCGTCGGCGCCGCCGCGGCCATAAAGCTTGCCGTCCCTGATCGTCGGTTCCCACGGGTCGAGGTCCTCGGCCCAGCCGCTGAATTCCGGCTGCTTGTCGTAGTGGCCGTAGAGCAACACGACGTCATCGGAATCGCCCGGGATCTCGGCAAACAGCACGGGCGTGCGGCCATCGATGCGCACGACTTCTATGGACATGCCCTTGACGGGCTGGTTCTTGCACCACGCCTCGAGCTGCTGCACGGCTTTTTCCATGTGGCCGTGCTTTTCCCAGTCGGGATCGAAATGCGGTGATTTGTTGGGCAGTCGGATGTAATCGCACAGCTCCGGAATGATCGAGCTGTCCCAGAGGTCGTTAACGAAATCTTCGGTCTTCTTGGTATCCATACTGTTATTCCGAGGTCAGGTCACGGAAGTGGGTCCTGGTCATCTTTTCCGTAGTGATGAAGCCCCAATTGTAGTCGTCGTGATAGTCGGCGAGGGGATTTGCCGCCAACACTTCTTCTTCGGACATGCCCTGTTCGACGAGCGCCTTGACGCGCTTGCGCCCCTCGACGAGCACGGCCAGGTTTCGTTCTACATCGGCCTTGCTCGCCACCGGTTCGCCGTGGCCCGAGAGAATCAGCGTGTCGTCGTCAGACATGTCGATGAGCTGCTGCTGTGCCGCGATATAGCCCGTCACACTGCCGCCGCCGTCCAGGTCGACATACGGGAATATCCCGTTGAAGAGCAAGTCGCCGGCGTGGATGACGTTGGCTTCGGGGAAGTGAACGGCGCCGTCGCCGTCCGTGTGCGCGTGCGGCATATGAATGACCTTCGCCATCTTGCCGTTGACGTGGAAAGTCACCGTTTCGGAGAACGTGATCACCGGAAGACCTGCCGCTCCACCGGCATCGTCCGGTTTCATCGCAAGCCGCGTGCGCAGGTTATCGTGGGCGACGACGATCGTGCCGTCTTCCGCCAGCTGTGCGTTGCCGCCGGTGTGGTCGCCGTGGTAATGCGTGTTGATCACGAAGTCGACGGGCCTGCCCGCGATCTTCGCGACGGCATCGATGAGCGCGGGCGCTGTCGGCACCATCGCGTCATCGATCAGCACGACATGCTCGTCGCCCACCATGACGCTCACATTGCCGCCGACGAATTTCTCGCCGGCGCCGTAAATTACGTGTATGCCCGGCGAAACTTCTTTGCTGGTGAACGGATCCGCGCCGTCTTCTGCATGCGCCGAAAAGGCGAAGACGAGACAGCTGATCGCCAGGGTGCGCTTTGTCATGGATGGTCTCCAGGGCTGATTCGGGAACGGCATAGTGTTCCCGAATCGGGAAAGATTCTCCACCCCCGGCGTGGCTACTGGTTGCTCGGGAACGTGTACTGGGCCTTTTCGCGGACGCCGCCCGACGGCCAGCGCTGCGTGATGGTCTTGCGGCGCGTGTAAAAACGCACGCTGTCGGGCCCGTACGCGTACAGGTCGCCAAACAGCGAGCGTTTCCAGCCGCCGAAGCTGAGGTACGCCACCGGTACCGGCTGGGGCTCGTTGATGCCGACCATGCCGACCTTGATTCTGTCCGCAAAATAGCGCGCCGCCTCCCCGTCGCGCGTAAATATGCACG
>DATHRM010000303.1:0-2585 GCA_035465295.1 Woeseiaceae bacterium
GAGGCGAACGGTTCTTCGACTACACCGCTTACGGCGACACGATCAACATTGCCGCAAGGCTGGAACAGGCCAACAGATCGCTTGGCACCCGTATCTGTGTCAGCGCGACGGTCGCCGAGCGCGCGAAGAACTTCGTTGGCCGGCCCGTGGGGCAACTTCTCTTACGTGGCCGGTCCGACCCGCTTGGCACGTTCGAGCCCCTGTCAGCTGATGCCTTCAACGAACCTTCGACGCGCGCATACCTCGACTCCTTCGCGCTCTTGGAAACGCAGGATCCGGGCGCATTGCCGGCCTTCGCCTCACTCGTCGGAGTAAGACCGCAGGACGCCCTGGCGCATTTCCACCTCAAGCGTCTGATGAACGGCGCCAGCGGAATCGCGATTGAGGTCTGAAAGTTCGGCCGTCTTAGCCACTTGGCCGCATGCAATACTGCCTTGCGGCGGCGGGCAGGGCGGTCCGGTGAAGAGCAGAGGGTGGTCGCACGGCACGGTCCGGGCTTTGGTTAATGGATTACACGCCGTGTTACAGCGCCGCCAGTCCTACCATTCTTGCATCACGCGGCAAGTCGTTCCGAGCCACTTGGAGCACGAGCGAATTCGACCGTTCGATGCGCCTGTCGAGTTCCTCATACACTGCGTCCGGAAATCCTTCGGAACCGAAAGGCAGCATTGACTTGATTTCGCGGTCGGCTGGATTGTCGGAGGCACCAGTGACAACTTCAGGGTCGTGAGGCAATTTGGTCGAACTGCTGGGCAGTGTACCGCCCCCGGTTTCTGAGACACCGGTTTGCATCTACGCGGCCACGGGCTGGCTGTCCATCTTGTCGCGTCTGAACTGTGCTGGCGAGCGGTGGCCATGTCGCTCGATCAGCCAGTGCTCGTTGTAGGTCTTCCGGAATGCGAACAGCGCCTCGCTGAGATCTTCGACGGTGTCGAAGGTCCTGACCCACATCAGGTTCTCCTTGAGGGTTCGGATGAACCGCTCGGCGCAGCCGTTGCCCTCCGGTGCCCGTATGAAGGCCGGCGAGGACGAGATGCCCAGCCACCGTATCTCGGTCTGGAAGTCGTGGGACATGTACTGTGAGCCATGATCGTGGCGCAGGCTGAGCCCGAGGGCGACATCCTTGCCTGTCGCGCCAAAGCGTGCCGTTACGCCCTGCCGCACCGGTTCCAGCGCCTCGTGGCGCGTTCCGCGCAACGCCGCGTGGATGCCGACGCATTCGGCCGAGCAATGATCGACGGCGACAAACACCGCCACCTGGCCGTGCTCCGTCGTCACCGCCGTCGTCATGTCGGTGCCCCACATGATATCAACCGTGTCCGGGATGATCGTGCCGTCGTGGTTCCGCGGGCCGCGTGGCGTTGCCCGGCCCGTGTCCGCCGAGAGACCGTTCTCTCGCATCAGACGGCGCACGCGCTCCTTCGAGGTCCGCACGCCCTTGTGTCGAAGGCGCGCCCAGACCTTGCGATAGCCCTCGCCGTGAAACGGGCTGTGGTTCAGCACGGTGCGGATTTCATCCACAAGAGCGGCATCCGGCATCGGACCCTGCGGTCCGGGCCGGCGGCGCGGTGCTTCGGACAGATTGGCAGTCCGGCGGCCGCGATAGACACCGGCGCGGGCGATGCCCCAGACCCGGCAGACGCGGGCAAGTCCGTAGCGGCGGCGTCCGGAGATCGAGAGCACGGAACTCATCGCTTCGACCTCCGCCGGCCCAAAGGGCGCCCGGCCTCCAGCCGCGCGATCTTCTCGTAAAGCAGCTCGTTGTCCATCGTGACGGCGCCAAGCTTCGCCTGAAGCTGCGCGATCCGGTCGTCCCGATCGTCCCGGACGCGCGATTTCAGGCTCGCGGCCCCTGCTTCGAGAAACGCATCCCGCCAGCCGCTGAGCTCCGCCACGGTGACACGAAGCTCCCGCGCCAAGGTCTCCAGTGGCTCACCGCGAAAAACCCGCAGAACCGCCTCCTGCTTCCGCCTCGCCGTCATCCGCCGTTCCCGACCCGGCGCCTCGGCCGCTCCGACATCGGGCCTCTCCGCGCCCGGGGCGCCTTCAAGTTTCTCCTGCGTCATCATCCACCTCCATTTGGCTCTCAATAAGCCGCCAAAGGTGTCTCAGTGAACTCTGGGCCGGGGGACTACGGCCTGGTCGCGGGGTTTTCCGGACGAAAACGCCTGCTCAGAAGTTCTGTCGCGGAGAGCAGCCGAAAGGCAGAGTGATCTCCAGCGAACCGACGGCGCCGCAGCAAAGTATGCGGGAAAGGTTTTCACGATGCGCGCCTTCCAATAAACTGAAATTCGTCTTTGGAGAACCTACCAGCGTTGAATTTTCAGTATTGATGGGACAATCGCGGAACTTTCTCCCATGCTTATGCGCCAGCGATTTTGCGCAGGCGGGACACGGCGTCACGATAGCGCTTCAACGGATCGGGATGTGCAATCGGAAGGTGGGCGGCGAAACGTTCGAAGTCGAAGTTCGAGTATAATTCCATCAACTCGTCGTAGGTCTGCCGTGCTGGGGTCGGCTGATCCAGCATGGCGTGTGAAAGCGCGCGGAACAGAAGGGTGGAAACTTGCCTCGGGGCCGAGTGC
>DATHRM010000304.1:0-3552 GCA_035465295.1 Woeseiaceae bacterium
GGATGGGGGCGGCGTACAGCCACGCCGCCGGCTGACTGCCCATGCCCAGTGCCGCCCCCAGCGCCACCGCGAGCGCCGGCGCAATCCACATCTCACGGAAAAATCCGGCCAGCGTACGGCGCGAGTTGCGCCGCGCATAGGTCGGCAGCTGCCACAGCAGCAGGCCGCGTCGCGTGAACAGCATGCGGACCCCCGAGCGCAGGATCGCGTCCAGGCAGATCAGCGTGTCGTAGGGCAAAAAGGTCAGTGTAAGCGAGGCGAGCACAAACGGGCGGCCGGTGGATCTGCCAGTGACGCCGAAGTGCGCCAGCCAATCCCGTTCTTCCGGCTTGTCGATCAGCCCGATCATGCAGCCCAGCAGGATCGGCAGGCATATTGCCGCCAGTACCAGCACTGTCCACAGCCATCCGGGCCCCGGTCCCAGCAGCCAGCCCCCGGCGAGCAAAGCCAGCAGTGCCGGCGCCACCAGGCTTCGCCGCAGGTTGTCTTGCAGCTTCCACCGCGACAAGGCCGAGAGCGGATTCGTCTGCCGTATCGCTTTCGCACCACTCGGGTCCGGGGGACCGGGCACGCGCGGCAGCAGCCAGCCGGCAAGCTGCCAGTCGCCGCGTATCCAGCGGTGACGGCGGCTGGCCTCGATCGTAACGCCGGCAGGATGCTCTTCGATGAGAATGACATCGGTCACCAGCGCCGAGCGCGCATAGCCGCTTTCCAGCAAATCGTGGCTGAGAATGAGATTCTCCGGAAAACGGCCATCGACTGCCTGGCGAAACGCATCGACGTCGTAGATACCCTTGCCGATGAACGAACCTTCGCCGAACACGTCCTGATAGACATCCGACACTTCGCGCGTATAGGGATCGATCCCCGAGTCTCCTGCGAACAACCTGGTAAATCGCGACTGACCGGCGCTGGTCAGGCTGATCGAGGCACGCGGCTGCAGGATCGCGTAGCCTTCGACGATGCGGCCCCGGCCCGCGTCGTAAACAGGCCGGTTGAGCGGATGCGCCAGGTTGCCTGCCAGGGCGCGTGCCGCGTCGCGCGGCAGCTGCGTGTCGGTATCAAGTGTAATGACGTACTGAACAGATTCCAGGATGGACTGATCGCCGACGATCTCCGAGAAGGCCCCGCGCGCTCCACCCCTGAGCCGGGCATTGAACTGTTCCAGCTTGCCGCGCTTGCGCTCGTAACCCATCCACTTTCGCTCGGACGGATTCCACAGACGCGGGCGGTGAAACAGATAGAAGATAGACGGGCGATCACCGCAGTAGGTCGCGTTGAGCGCCTCGATCCCCGCGCGTGCGCGGTCCAGCAAGGCCGTGTCGTCCGGCATTGTTTCCGCTGCGGCGTCGCCAAAGTCCGTCAGCAGGGCGAAAAACAGATTGGTATCCCGGTTACCGAGATAGCGGATCTCCATGGCTTCGAGCAGATCGTCGACGTCCCCCAATCCGGTCAGGAGGGTGGGAACGACCACCATGGTGCGATGGTCGTCCGGGATCCCTCCGGAGAAATCCAGCCGCGGCAGCGCGAGCGGCGGCACCATGAGGGTGGCAAGCAGATTCACCAGCGGCACGGCGAGCGCGGAAGCCGCGATGACCAGAGGCAGCGCGAGAATCAAGAGCCGCCAGTCGTTCGCCTCGGGGCCGAGCGCGATTACCGTGACCGCGATCGAGAGCAGCGTGATCAGCAGGATGGAGCCGATATACAGGCGCAGGCAGAAACGCCGACCCATGCGACTGATGCGGGATTTCCAGGACGGCCTCCAGCCAACCGCGCGCTCCAGCGCGGCGCGGCCCTGATCGATGAGGTAGTAGCCGACATGGGCACTGCGATCCTCCATGCCTCGCTGCGCCGCGGCCGCCCGCGCAAGACTGATGGCCTCGTGCGCCACCGCCATTTCGCCGGCGGCACTGCGTCGCGCCACGTCCTCGATGACATGCCGGTAGCGGTCACGGGTCGCGAAATCCTGGCTCGCGTACATCGCCGTGGGATCTTTGCGCAGGATCTGCTCGACGACGCTGAGCGACTCGACGTACTGCTTCCAATCCGTGGCACCGATGAAGCGCAGGCTGCCGACGCTGTTGGCGATGGAGATCTGGTCGGTCGCTGCAGTATCGCCGGCGGCCTCCGACAGCTCGGTTGCGGTAACCCCCTGTTCGAGAAGCTTTTGCTCGACCCAGGTCTGTACGAAGGCCATGCCCGTGCCATGCGCCTGGAGCCTGCCGTAGAATTCCTCAACGAACGGCGCGGTCAGCGGCACATCGGCCGTGGCGAACTCGGCCAGCAGCTGGATCAGCCGTTTCGGCTCGCGTTCGGCCGCGGCTAGCATTCGGTCGGCCCAATTGATAGCCGCGTCGCGCTCCTCGCGCCGCCGCGCGATACGCACGCCAACGCGGCGCAGATTCTCTAGCAGCGCCAGCTGCAGCATGATCGGGAAAGCCCATAGTTCACCCAGCTTCAGGGGTTCGACAGTCTGGTAGGCGGCGATGAACTGGGTGGCGTTGTCGCTGTCAACGCGGCCGTCCATGTGGGAAATCAGCTCCAGCGCCAGGTCGTAGATGCGCGGAAACCCGGCCGACTCGCCATCGGCCAGTCGCGGTAACTGGCGGCTGTATCCGCGCGGCAGATGCCGGCGCGCAAGGGTCATCTGCTGCTCGATCAGGTAGAAATTGTCAAGCAGCCAGGACTCCGCCGGCACGATCCGTTGTCCCTGCGCGGCGACGGCGGTCACAACATCATAGGCCGTGAACAGCACGCGCGCATTATCCGCCAGCCGTGGCAGCAACCTGTCCGGCCCCGGACGCGGATCGACCCGATGTTGGCCCGCCAGCGTCACACCGTGACGCTTAAGTTGCTCGATGCTGAATAGCTCCGAACGCAACAACTCCGTGTCACTGCTGCGATGCAGCGCATTCCGCAGGCGTGCTGGCAATCGGAACTCTTTAATGACTATTGCACTCTGGTTGGGAACGTCGAGAAATCAAAGCCCCTGTCGTTACAATGTTGCGCCGGCGCACACCCCATCCCGGCTGCCCTCCGGCATTCCTCAGTGTTTCGATTTCAACATGTCATCACGAAGGTGCTCCGCCCTGGCGGCGCCGATCGCGGTTTCCACCGTCTTCACTTCTTCGGGCGGCGGCAGGACTGCCGGCAACCCGAGCGACTCGATCCACAATTCGCGGGTGAATCCCGTCGTGTGGTAAAGGTGATGGTCCTCTTCCTGCTCCACTGCTTCGTACGCGGTCCGAAGCGCGTCTACCTCCTCTCCCTGGCCGTGCGCCGCCAGGTGCCCGATTAATTCCCAGTTCTGATGATCCTTTGTTTCCGCCAGGACCACGCACTCGCCGGCCACGAGTTGCGCCGCCGCGGCACTGCCTCGCGCCCTGGCCATCTCCATCGCAGCAACCAGTGAATCCCCAATGTGTGCGACTACTTCCCGTCCTGGAGTGACCGTGTCCGGATTCAGGCCCAGTTCCTCGAAAACCTCCAGCAGCACCTGCTCGTGGGTGCGCGTCTGCTCAAGGTATTCCTCCCATTCACCTTTGAGGTCCT
>DATHRM010000305.1:0-14686 GCA_035465295.1 Woeseiaceae bacterium
CGCGATCGGCGCAATCTTCTCCGCCCTCGCGGGCTACATCGGCATGTACGTGTCGGTGCGAGCCAACGTGCGCACGGCGGAAGCCGCCACCAAGGGTGTCAACCCGGCGCTCAACATCGCCTTCAAGGGCGGCGCCATCACGGGACTGCTCGTGGTCGGCCTCGGCTTGCTGGGCGTGGCGGGCTACTACCTGCTCCTGACCGGCATGGGCGCCACCGCCGACAAGGCGATCCACGCGCTCGTCGGCCTCGCGTTCGGTGGCTCACTGATTTCGATATTTGCCCGACTGGGCGGCGGTATCTTCACGAAAGGCGCTGACGTGGGCGCCGACCTGGTGGGCAAGGTCGAAGCAGGCATCCCGGAAGACGACCCCCGAAACCCGGGCGTGATCGCGGATAACGTCGGCGATAACGTCGGCGACTGCGCCGGCATGGCAGCCGACCTGTTCGAGACTTACGCGGTTACGATCATCGCGACCATGCTCCTCGGCAGCATGCTCGTCGGCGAAATGGGCGCTTCTGCGGTTGTCTTCCCGCTCGTACTCGGCGCGATCTCCATCGTGGCTTCGATCATCGGCACGTTCTTCGTCCGCACGTCGGACGGCGGCAAGATCATGGGTGCGCTGTACAAGGGCATGATCGCGGCCGGCGTCCTTGCGGCCATCGCCTTTTACCCCGTGACCAATATGATGATGGGCGACAGCGGCAATGCAACGGGCATCTACGGTTCGGCCCTGATCGGCCTCGCGCTGACCGCCGCAATGGTCATGATCACCGAGTACTACACGGGCACCGAATACAAGCCCGTAAGGACGATTGCCAACGCTTCGCTGACCGGCGACGCTACCAACATTATCGCGGGACTGGGCATTTCGATGAAAGCCACGGCGCTGCCCGTGCTGGCGGTCTGCGCGAGCATCTGGGGTTCGTTCGCGCTGGCCCCCGAAGGCGACATGTTTGCCGGCCTTTACAACATCGCAATCGCGGCGACGACCATGCTGTCGATGACCGGCATCGTCGTGGCACTCGACGCGTTCGGCCCGATCACCGACAACGCGGGTGGCATCGCCGAAATGGCGGATCTGCCCCCGGAAGTACGCAACATCACCGACCAGCTCGACGCCGTCGGCAACACGACGAAAGCCGTTACGAAAGGCTACGCGATTGGCTCGGCCGGCCTTGCCGCGCTCGTGTTGTTCGCGGACTACACCAATGCGCTGAGTAAAGAGGGTATCGACGCAGTATTCCGGCTCAATGACCATCTCGTCATTATCGGCCTGTTTATCGGCGGCCTGGTCCCCTACCTGTTCGGCTCGATGGCCATGGAAGCGGTCGGTCGAGCAGCCGGCTCGGTCGTGACCGAGGTTCGGCGCCAGTTCAAGGAAATTCCGGGCATCATGGAAGGCACGGGCAAGCCGGATTACAGCCGTGCTGTCGACCTGCTGACGCGGGCTGCGATCAAGGAGATGATCGTACCGTCGCTGCTGCCGATCCTCGTACCGCTTGCGGTCGGCCTGTTGCTCGGACCGAAAGCCCTCGGCGGTTTGTTGCTCGGCACGATCATCACCGGCCTGTTCGTCGCGATCTCGATGACGGCCGGTGGCGGCGCCTGGGACAACGCCAAGAAGTACATCGAAGACGGCAACTGCGGTGGCAAGGGGTCGGATGCTCACAAGGCGGCCGTAACCGGCGACACCGTCGGCGACCCGTACAAGGATACCGCGGGCCCTGCCATCAACCCCCTGATCAAGATCATCAACATCGTTGCGCTGCTGATGGTTCCGCTGCTCGGCTGATCGCCGGCAGACGCGGGTACAGGAGGCCGCCCGGCGCATGCCGGGCGGCCTTTTTTCTTGCGGGCACCCTCCTACGGGTTCAATGTGCGCTGCGTAGCCGTGGTCGCAGACCCCAGGTTTACGGGTCGGTCGACGAAGTAGCCCTGCACGTAATCGACGCCGATGTCCCGCAGCCAGTCGAAATCTTCCTGGCGCTCGACCTGCTCGGCAACGACGCGAAACTCCATGGTGCGGGCCAGCTTGATCATTGCCGCGACCATCTCCTGGTTCACTTCGTCGGTCTGCACACTGTGCGTGTACTTCCCGTCGATCTTCAGGTAGTCGACAGGCAGGTGCTTGAGGCTGGAAAACGAGCCCATGCCACTGCCGAAGTCGTCGAGGGAAAACTCGCAGCCGATGCCGTGAAGCACCTCGATGAATCGCTGGGCCTGCTTCACGTTGTCGAGAATCGCTCTCTCGGTCACCTCGAAACAGATCATCGACGGGGCAACGCCGGTCCGGTCGAGCGCCTCGACGACGAATCCCAGGAACCCGTCGTCCGC
The DNA here is from genome assembly GCA_035465295.1 of Woeseiaceae bacterium. GTDB lineage: Bacteria > Pseudomonadota > Gammaproteobacteria > Steroidobacterales > Woeseiaceae > UBA1847. The sequence goes on from DATHRM010000305.1 coordinate 2,338, forward strand.
GATCGTCTGGCCGGAGAGGTTGACGGCGCAGCTGCGGTGACCGGCAATCTTCAGTTCACCACTTGCGATCGCAGTCAAGGTGGTCTTGACGACCCAGCGATCGATCTGCGGCATGAGCTGGTACCGCTGTGCCGGGCGCAGGAAGTCTGCCGTACCCGACTCGCTGCCGCGGCCCGGCAGCCTGATGAACACTTCCACCGCCGGCCCGGAGTCGGCGCCGCGGCTCATCGCGATAATCGGCTGCACCGCGAGTTCGAACGAGTCGTCGTGCAGCGCTGCCTGCAGTTCCCGCAGCCAGCGGATGTCGCCTCGCTCCCGCGCAACCGCTTCGTCCCGGGCCGAGTAGATATGCACCTTGCCCCGCCCTTCCTGTTTCGCGACATAGCAGGCCGAATCCGCGGCGCTCATCACGTCCTGCACGGTACCGCTGATGTGGCTGATCTCGACGAGACCGATCGAAATACCGATATTGAAGATCTTGTCCTTCCAGACGAACCGGTAATCGGCCACGGCATTGCAGATGTCCGTCGCGATCTGCCGGGCCTTGTCGATGGGACAACCGATCAGCAATGCTCCGAATTCGTCACCGCCGAGACGGCCGACGTAGTCCGAGTCGCGCACCTGCTCCTTGATGAGGGTCGCAACTTCGCGAAGCATATTGTCGCCGGCGAGGTGGCCGCAGCTGTCATTGACTGCCTTGAAGCGATCGAGGTCCATGTAGAACAGCATGTGCACGGCTTCTTCAGCGTGTGCCGCGTCCATCGCTTCGTCCAGGCGGCGCTCGAATTCACGGCGGTTGATGAGCCCGGTCAGCGGATCGTGAGTGGCCTGGTAGCTCATCTTGCGAGTGAGTCCCCGCAACTCGCCGACGTCATGGAACACGACAACGGACCCCGAGATGCTGTCGCCGGGACCACGGATCGGCGACGCCGACAGTTCGACCGAGTGCTCCTGCTCGCCGTCCTGGGTGACCATGACCGCGTGCCGCCCCATGTTCACGCGACGGCGCATCGCGAGGCAGCGCTCGACGGGATCTCCCAGCGGCCGCCGGTCTGAATCGTCCACGAGCGTGAACAACTCTCCGATGCCGTGTCCCGCGGCATCTTCGCGGCTGGTGCCGATCAATGTCTCGGCAGCCCGGTTCATGTAGTCGATGTGCCCGTGGTTGTCCGTGGTGATAACGCCCTCGCCGATCGACTCGAGCGTGTATTGCGCCTGCCGCTTGTTGCGCGACAGGGACACTTCCAGGCTTTTCCGGTGGCTGACATCGCGCGCCACCGTGAGAATCGCCGGACGCCCGTGGAACTCGATCGTCGAACTCTGTGCCTCGACCCAGAGCCCGGCCCGCTCGCCGTTGATGAGCTGTATCTCCAGCCGCCGCGGCGCCTCCTGGCCCTCGAGCCGACGCGTCACCGACTTGCGAAACAGCGCGCGGTAGGCCGGCTTCACGAGATCCACGACGTCCCGACCCACGAGTTGCGCGGGCTCCAGCCCGATCAGCGCGGCCGCCGAATCGTTGGCCAGCAGGATCTTCTCGTCATGTATCAGCACGATCTCCGGCAGCGTTCGCGCGAAGTCGCGGAACAGGCGGTCGCGGCCCTGGATCTTCTGGTCGCGTTCTCCGAGCGCATCGAAAAGCCGGTTGATCGTGGCCGCCAACTCGGCCAGGTCCGCCACATCGCGGTGCTCGCCGACACTGAGCCTGTGACCGACGGAAGCATCGGCCGACACTTCCACGAGTTCCTCCCGGAGCCTCCGGATTCGCTGTTGCAGCCGGCGCCGCGCGATCAGCGCGACGACGATTGCCACGGCCGCCGCCGCCAGCAGTAACGACAGCGCGACCAGGATTAGCATCATGGAGTCCATTCAGGCGCCAATATCCGGGCTCACGGGCACTGCTGCAAGTACCGCCTGCGGCGATTTTGCAGATACAGTCAGTTTGTGCCGTATGTGATGCCGCTCATTGATCATTTGTTATTATTAGCCGCTCGAACGCCGTCGCCGCAGGCACGACTTCGAGGTCAAAAGCGCCGTAAAATAAGGCACCTGTAAGCATAGCCCAGTGACCGCGGCGGACTGCCGTGATTCACCATAATTCGGCGGTGCGGTGACTGGAAGCACCCGAAAACCCCGGTAGAGCGACTAACGCATGAACATCGATTTCGCACGTCAACAGATGATCGACCAGCAGGTCCGCGCGTGGACGGTGCTGGACCCGGCGGTTCTTGCCGTATTGTCGGCTGTGCCGCGCGAGGATTTCGTCCCCCCGTCGTATGAATCCCTTGCGTTTGCCGACACGGAGATTCCGCTCGGGCATGGCGAGTTCATGATGACGCCGACGGTCGAAGGCCGTGTTCTGCAGGCGCTCGAGTTGCGCGCGAACGATCACGTACTCGAGATCGGCACCGGCAGCGGCTTCCTCACGGCCTGCCTCGCGCAACTCGCGGGCACGGTCACAAGCGTGGACATCCATGACGATTTCGTGCGCGACGCCGGGCACAAACTCGCCGGCGCCGGCATCGACAACGTCGAATTGCGGACATTGGATGCCACCCGTGAATTACCGGGGGATGGTTACGACGCGATCGCCGTGACCGGCTCTATCGAGACTTTCGATCCGCGCTTCGTCGCCGCGTTGCGGCCCGGCGGCCGCCTGTTCGTCGTCGTCGGTTCGCCGCCCATCATGGATGCACGTCTCGTACGCCGGACGGGTGACACCGACTGGAAAAGCGAATCCCTTTTCGAAACGCGTCTCGGCCCCCTCGTTCATGGTACGTTGCCCCCGCAATTCGAGTTCTGAAGACGGCAGTCATTTGCGCCCGGCAGAAACCACTTCGACCTGTGCTGCATCAATGTTGTAGCAATGGCGATGCAGCATTCGGGCGAACTTCGATGCCTCGCAGGCGTCGGACAGCCTGGGAACATTGATTATCGCAACTGATTTAGTGATATAGTAGACTATAACACCTTGATTCAGCCCGCCCCGGACCTTGTGGAATAAAACCGTATGAAAAAACCAATGACTTTCAAGGCAATACTGATCACTGCCGCGCTGCTCGCGGCATCCATGCCCGGCCAGGCGGCTACGCTACTCGAGATCTACCAGCAGGCATTGCAGAGCGATCCGCGCATACACGAGGCCGAGGCGCGCCGACTCGCTGCGCTGGAGGCGGAACCACAGGCGCGCGGCGTGCTGTTTCCACAGATCGGTTTCAGTGCCGACTGGACGAAGTCCGAGTCCTCCGGGTCGGGCGTCCAGAATACCGTCATCGAGCAGCCGGACGGGTCGGGCAATTTCGTCGTCGTGCCGTTCTCGTTTCAGACAGAGGTCGAGGACGAAACGACACGATGGAGTTTCAGCCTCCGCCAGACGCTGTTTCGCTGGGACCAGATTGTCGGGCTCAGGCAGGCGGACAAGGTCGTGGCGAGGGCCGAGGCCGATCGCGAAGCGGCGCAGCAGGACCTGATCGTCCGCGTGACGGAAGCGTATTTCAACGTGCTCGGTGCGGAAGACCGGCTGCTCGCCATCCACGCCGATCGCAATGCAATCGCACGCCAGCTCGAGCAGGCCAAGCAGCGCTTCGAGGTCGGCCTCATTGCAATCACGGACGTGCAGGAATCGCAGGCCGCGTACGACCAGGCGGTCGCCAGCGAGATCGCGGCCAAGCGCTCACTCGCCACCGCACGTTACCTGTTGCAGGAAATCACGGGATCCTATATCCGGGACCTGGCCGCACCCACCGAGAACCTGCCGCTGAAAACGCCGGATCCGGCGAGTGAACAGGCCTGGCTCGATCTCGCCATGACGCAGAATCTCACCCTGGTTTCGAGCCGCCTCGACGAAGCCCTCGCCCGCGACGAAATATCGTTCCGGCGCAACGGCCACTACCCGACAGTCGATCTCGTGGCCAACGTCGGGGCCACGGATTCGGAGCAGGACCAGGACACGTTCAACGGCTTCGGCGCCCTTCCCGCCGACAGTAACTTCGACCGGGACAGTATCGGCATCCAGTTCACCCTGCCGATCTTTTCCGGCGGAACGACGTCGTCGCGCGTGAAGGAAGCCATCTACCTGCATCGCGCGGCGCGCGAGCAACTGCAGCGCGTTACGCGCGAAACGGACCGCCAGACTCGCGACTCCTACCTTGGCGTGCTGGCCGAGATCAGCCGTGTGCAGGCGCTGGAGCAGGCCGTCGCCTCGGCCCGGACCGCGCTCGACGCGACGCAGGCGGGTTTCGACGTGGGCACGCGCACCATCGTGGACGTATTGATCTCGCAGCGTAACCTGTACCAGTCGATCACGAATTACTACCAGGCGAGATACGACTACCTGCTGAATGTCATGCGGCTGAAGCAGGCGGCCGGAACCCTGCAGGTGCAGGATCTCGAAAATCTCGAACCGTTCCTCGTCGCGCGCAAACCGCCGGAAGACCAGTTCGCCGAGGAAGCCAGGAAGGAAACCGAAGCGACGGAGTAAGCGCTCAGTCGGCGAGCGGTTCGATCATCGCCATCAGGCGGGCCAGCGCGCCGCGATTGCGCTCGAGGATGCCGCGTCCGGCATCGCCGAGACGCGTCGCCATTTCCGGGTCGGTCAGCAGCGTCCCCACTTTGGCGGCAAGCTCGTCTGCATCGTTTACCAGCGTGCATGCGCCCTTGTCGACGAACATTGCTGCGATTTCCTGGGCGTTGAATACGTGCGGGCCGCTTACCAGCGGAAGGCCCAGCGCCGCAGGCTCGAGCAGGTTGTGCCCGCCGACCGGTACCAGGCTCCCGCCGACGAAGGCAACGTCGCTGGCCGCGTAAAAAAGCGTCAGTTCGCCCATCGTGTCGCCGAGAAACACCTGCGTGCCCGCGTTGCACGGCTTGCCGTCGGTCCGGGAGACGACACTCATCTGCTTCTTTGCCACCATGTCGCGCACGGCGGGAAATCGCTGCGGATGTCTCGGCACCAGCACGAGCAACAGCCCGGGAATGTCCTGCAACAGTTTCTGCTGGGCGTCGAGCACGATCTCTTCTTCCCCTTCGTGCGTGCTCGCCGCGATCCAGACCGGCCTGTCGCCGAACAGGTCCGCGCGCAGTTCCCCGCCCCGGACCGGGAGATCCGGCGCCAGCTCCACATCGAACTTGATATTGCCGGTGACGCGCGTGCGTTCGGGTGCGGCCCCCAGCGACAGGAATCGTTCCGCGTCCGCCTCGCTCTGCGCGGCGATGATGATGCCGTGCGACAGCGTCTCGCGAAACAGCGGCAACAGGCGGCGGTAGCTGCGCACGGATCGCGGCGAGATACGCGCGCTCACAAGCACCAGCGGGATATCACGGACCCCGCAGCCCCGGTAGAGGTTCGGCCATATCTCGGTTTCCAGTACCAGCGCAATATCCGGCCTGGTGGCCGAAAAAAAGCGATTGACGACGTGCGGCGCTTCGAAAGGAATATAGGTGTGATGCACGTCGTCGCCGAACAGCGAAGCGACCCGCGCCGCACCGGTAGGCGTAACCGTGGTCACCAGCAGCGGTCGCTCGGGATATCGCTTGCCGAGCGCACGGATCAGCGGCACGGCTGCCACGACTTCGCCGACGGAGACGGCGTGAATCCAGATGCAGCGTTCGAGCCGGGGATAGCCGATCCCTAGTCGTTCGCCGATTCGTTGCAGGTAGGAGCGATTGGTGATGCCGCGTATCAGCCAGTAGCCCACGTAGGGCACGTACAGCAAATACGTCAGCAGGTTATAGAAGAATCGCACACCGTACCCGCAATGCCCCGGCCCGATCAGCCGCCGAGCTTGTCGATGATTCGGCTGGTGGAATGACCGTCGCGGAAGCCCAGCACGCGCACCTCGCCGCCGTTCTCCAGGACTTCCCTGCCGCCCGCAATCTCCTCGGGCCGGTAATCGCCGCCCTTGACCAGGACGTCGGGCAGCACGGCCGCAATCAATGCCGCCGGCGTATCGTCGGCAAACGGCACCACCCAGTCGACGGCCGCGAGACCGGCCAGTACCAGCATCCGGTCCTCGAGCGTATTGATCGGGCGCGACTCGCCCTTGAGCCGCCGCACCGACTCATCCTCGTTCACCGCAACGATCAGCCGGTCGCCGAGACTCTTCGCTTCCTCGAGGTAGGCCACGTGACCGGCGTGCAGGATATCGAAACAGCCGTTCGTCATGACGATGCGCTCCTTGCGCGCGCGGGCCTCGCCGACGAGCACCAGGAGTTCGTCCCGCGAAACCAGCCCTCGGCCGCCCTGGCCCCGCTGGTGCAGGGCGACCTGGATCTCGCCCGGCGTCACTGTCGCCACGCCGATCTTGCGGACCACGAGGCCCGCGGCGATATTCGCCAGTGCCGACGACGCGGCGAATGACTGGCCGCTTGCCAGTGCTCCGGCGAGCGTCGCGATGACCGTATCGCCGGCACCGGTAACGTCATAGACCTCGCGCGCCTGGGTCGAGAGGAACAGCGGCTCGTTGCCGGTCTCGAGCAGCATCATGCCCTTTTCGCTCCGGGTAACCAGGAGCGCGGTCAACTCGAGATCCTCGACCATTTGCCAGCCGCGCGCCGCGAGTTCCGCATCGCTCCCGCAGGGCCCGGCAACCGCCTCGAACTCGGCCTGGTTCGGCGTCAACAGGGTTGCGCCGCGGTACTTCTCGAAATCCCGACCCTTCGGGTCCACCAGCACGGGTACCCCGGCTTTACGGCATGCGTCAATCATTGCCCTGACGTCCGTCAGCGCACCTTTGCCGTAATCCGACAACACGACCGCGCCAGCGCCTGCCGCGGCCTTGCCGACGGCCTCGAGCAGCGCACTGTCCCTGAGCTCCGCTGCGTTTTCCTGGTCGAGCCGAATGAGCTGCTGGCCGCGGCTCTGGACGCGCGTCTTGGTGATCGTCGGCCGGTCGCCGACGCGGGCGAAGTCGCAGTCGATACCGTTCGCGGTGAGCAGGTTTTCGAGCGTGTTCGCCGCGGCATCGTTGCCGACCGCCCCGATCAGCCGCGTCCTGACACCGAGCGACGCCAGGTTCACCGCGACGTTCGCGGCACCACCCGGACGGTCGTCCGTCTTTTGCACGTGCACGACGGGCACGGGAGCTTCCGGCGATATACGGCTGGTCGCCCCGAACAGGTACTGGTCGAGCATCACGTCGCCGGCCACGACGACGTTCGTCTTCGAGAAATCAGGTATCGACAGGGTCACCGCGCGAATTTACCACGACCACTCATCGCGGAATACCTGAGAGGCATTCAGGCGAGTGCGAGGCAAGGCAAAAAAGCGCAGAAAAGCGCAGCGTACACGACTCGTACGTGAGCATTTTCTGCGCTTTTTTTAACGCGGCATCGCGCCGGCTGAATGACTCTCAGCTCAGCCGCATTTCGAGTCGCCACAGGACAGACAGGTCATACACCCGTCCATCATAATGACCGCGGCTGTATTGCATTTCTTGCACAGCTGCGCGCCCTCGGGGAATTCACTCTTGGAGAATGCATCCTGCTGCTTGCGGGACTCTTCGAACTCCGCGCGCTTCTCCGCAATCAGCTTCTGCTGCCCTTCGTCGAGCTCCTGCGAGGACATCAGTCCAATGGAAATCAGGTGCTTCTCGACGATATAGCCCAGCTCCGCGATGATGGACGGCATGTACTTGCCACCGGGTTGCCAGTAGCCGCCGCGAGGATCGAACACGGCCTTGAGTTCGTCGACGAGGAACGCGACATCGCCGCCCTTGCGAAAGACCGCCGAAATGATGCGTGTCAGCGCAACGATCCACTGGTAGTGGTCGAGGTTCTTGGAATTAATGAAAATCTCGAACGGCCGGCGTTTCTCGTGCTCCGTGCCTTCATTGAGAACGATGTCGTTGATGGTTACGTACATGGCGTGATCGGATACCGGCGTCTTGACCTTGTACGTCGAACCGATGAGCACCTCGGGACGCTCGAGCTTCTCGTGCATGCGGATTACTTCGGCACGATTACCGCCGCCGCCCTCGCGGCGCAGCTCCGGGCGCTCGCTCTTGTCTTCCTGAACCGGTTTCTTTACCGCGTAACCGACGATCTTCTTCTCAATCTTCATTTCCTGAATACCTCGACAGATGCTGTTCGCTGCAACCTGCGTCAAAATTTTCCGTAATAGCCTTCTTTGAGCGCGTCGAAGAGATTGGCCGCGGTATGCGTTTCACCGTCGTACTCGATCTCTTCGTCACCCTTGAGTTCGACCGTCGAACCGTCTTCCAGCGTGAACGTGTAGATCGTGTTCTTCAGGTCCTTTTCCTTCACCAGTACGCCCTGGAAAGCTTCCGGGTTGAACCGGAACGTCGTGCAACCTTTCAGGCCCTGCTTGTAGGCATACAGGTAGATATCCTTGAAATCGTCGTACGCGTAATCGGTCGGTACGTTGGCCGTCTTCGAGATCGACGAATCGATCCACTTCTGCGCCGCCGCCTGGATATCCACGTGCTCGGTCGGCAATACGTCTTCCGCGGTGATGAAGTAGTCCGGCAAACCGTTGCTCGCGTCCGCCCCCTGGGCGCCGGGCGGCAACGCCTCCTTGTCCACCAGCTCGCGATACGCAAGCAGTTCGAACGAGAACACGTCCACCTTTTCCTTGGTCTTCTTGCCCTGGCGGATCACGTTGCGGAAATAATGATGCGCAAAGCTCGGCTCGATTCCGTTCGAGGCGTTGTTGGCCAGCGACAGCGAAATCGTGCCTGTCGGCGCAATCGAGCTATGGTGCGTGAATCGCGACCCGACTTCGGCCAGTTCCTTCACCAGGTCGGGCGCTTCCGCTGCCACGCGCTGCATGTAACGGCTGTAACGTGCATGGAGGATTCGCCCGGGCACCTTGTCGCCGGCCTGGTACCCGTCGCCGCGCATTTCCGGGCGATGCGCGAGCATTTCTTCGGTGACCTCGAACTGCTCGTTCATGATCGGCGCCGGTCCTTTCTCCTTCGCGAGTTGCAGGCCCTCTTCCCAGCCGGCTATCGCGAGTTCGCGCGCAACGTTTTCCGTGAATTGCACCGCCTTCTCGTCGCCGTACTTCATGCGCAGCATCGTGATCGTCGAACCCAGGCCCAGAAAGCCCATACCGTGGCGCCGCTTGCGCTGGATTTCGTTGCGTTGCTGCGGCAGCGGCAGGCCGTTGATCTCGACCACGTTGTCGAGCATCCGCGTGAAGACCTTGACCACCTTGCGGAATGCCTTCCAGTCGAAGCGCGCGTCCTCGGTGAACGGGTCGACCACGAAACGGGTCAGGTTCACGGAACCGAGCAGGCAGGAGCCGTAGGGCGGCAGAGGCTGCTCGCCACAGGGATTGGTTGCGCGAATCGTCTCGCAGAACCAGTTGTTGTTCATTTCGTTGACCTTGTCGATCAACACGAAACCGGGCTCGGCGAAATCGTAGGTGGACGCCATGATGACGTCCCATACGCGCCGCGCCGGCAACGTCTTGTAGATCTTGCAGGCAACGAGCCCCTCCGGATTCGAGACATAGTTGCCGGCTTCCGGCCATTCCCGCCATACGAACTGGCTTTCGTCAGCGATATCGTGGCCGTCCTGCTCGACCTCTTTCTGCGTGACCGGGAAGGCGAGCTTCCAGTCGTCATCGTTGATTACGGCCTGCATGAATTCGTCGGTGATGAGCAACGACAAATTGAATTGCCGCAGACGGCCATCCTCGCGCTTGGCACGAATGAACTCCATGACATCGGGGTGCCCGATATCGAAGGTGCCCATTTGTGCCCCGCGGCGCCCGCCTGCCGACGACACCGTGAAACACATCTTGTCGTAGATATCCATGAAGGACAGGGGGCCGGACGTGTAGGCGCCTGCTCCGGTGACGTAAGCGCCCTTCGGCCGCAGCGTCGAGAATTCGTAGCCGATGCCGCAGCCGGCCTTCAGCGTCAACCCGGCTTCATGCACCTTGTTGAGGATGTTGTCCATCGAATCGCCGACGGTGCCGGACACCGTGCAGTTGATCGTGGACGTAGCCGGCTTGTGCTCCTGGGCACCCGCATTCGACATGATGCGCCCGGCAGGTATCGCACCGCTCCTGAGCGCCCAAAGAAATTCGTTGAAATAATGTTCCCGCTTGGATTCCGGTTCGACGTTGGCGAGTGCCTTGGCGACTCTTTTGTACGTATCGTCGATCGTCTCGTCGAGCTTCGTCCCGTCTTTTGCGATGAGCCGGTATTTGGCGTCCCAAATATCAAGCGATGCTGGCTGGAATTCGATATCGGCGACCGTGTGCGCATCCAGATGAATGGCAGACTTCATTGGCAGAAATACTCCCCTTAACTCCCTTCGGAGACCCCGTTGTGTGCAGCGCCCCAAAATGTCCGAGGGAATAGGTGCCCTCTCGCCGCTTGTCGATTTTTTTGGCGGCGAGTGTCAGAGGTGGCCTCCAGACCCTCGTTGATCGGACACAAGATGTTGTGTCCCACTTGGCACAAGATTATGCCCGTAGCGGGCCACTGTCAAGGGTTTGAGTGAATTTTTTGCTAAGCTTTTATACGTTATAAAACAATAGATTACATTTGTAATCGAATTCTTAACATTAAAAAAACACAAAAAAAAGTGACAGTTTTGTGAAATCCCCGAAGCACTACATATAGTGGCATTACGTGAAATTAATGCCCCTGAAAAATCAACGTGTTAGGCGCATGAAATCATGCGCCGCCGCGCCTTGAATTGCCTTTCCGAGCCCTCAGATTAGCGCACATCAGCAACCTTGAGGAGCCTATGACCATGAACCTGACACGTTTTGAACCCTGGGGCCTGGTGGACATGCTGCACCGGGACCTGGACCGACTCGCCGCCCGCCAGATGCAAGCCGGCGACAGCGAGGCTGCCGTTACGGACTGGGTGCCGGCGGTCGACATTATCGAGGAAAAGGACCGCTTCGTGCTGCGCGCCGATGTGCCGGGCGTCGATCCGGCGGACATCGAGGTCAGCATGGATGCGGGCGTACTCAGCATCGCCGGCCAGCGGGCGCAGGAATCGCGGAGCGAGGAAGCCGGTCTGCAGCGCATGGAGCGCGTCAGCGGACGTTTCTTCCGCCGCTTCTCCCTGCCGGATACGGCCGACGCCGAGAATATCGCGGCGCAGTGCCGCAACGGAATCCTGGAAGTATCGATTCCGAAGCAGCCGCAGGTGCAGGCGCGCCGCATCGAAGTGCACGCAGCCTGATAACGCATGCGACGGGCGCGACGGACGGTCGCGCCCGCGCATCAATCAATAGACAGGTAATAACGCCTGCCGGAACTTCAGGCCCTTGGTGGTGTCGACGGCTTTAGGCCTATAATTCTGTATTCACCGGCGATTCAGCCGTAGTGCCGTACCGTGACGTACGGCGTTCGTAAGCTCGAGGCAAGCATCAAATGATGAGTAACTTTCGAATTCTAGTCGCCAGCGTGCTGCTGGGCCTGTCTGCGGCCACGTGGGCAGCCCTGCCGGCGCTCGTCAATGACGAGGAACTGCCGAGCCTGGCGCCACTCGTGGAGAAGGTGTCGCCGGCCGTCGTCAACATCCGCGTGAGCCAGACGGTCAACACCGGCGGACACTTCGGCGACGAGGCGTTTCGGCGTTTCTTCGGTTTACCCGACGTTCCCGGCGGCGGGCAGCGCGAGGTTGCGAGTGCCGGCTCGGGCGTCATCGTCGACGCGGAAAACGGCTACATCCTGACCAATCATCACGTTGTGGACCAGGCAGACCAGATCCAGATTTCGACGATCGACGGCGAGGTATTCGACGCGGAAATCGTCGGCTCGGATGCCGCCACGGACATAGCGGTAATCAAGGTGGACGCCCGCGGACTGACCGACATGCCGATCGGTGATTCGGAAAGCGTTCGCGTGGGCGATTTCGTGCTCGCCATCGGCAACCCGTTCGGCCTCGGCCACACGGTGACGTCCGGAATCGTCAGCGCATTGGGCCGCAGCGGAATCAGCCGGGACGGGTACGAGGATTTCATTCAGACTGACGCGTCCATCAACCCCGGGAACTCGGGCGGCGCGCTCGTGAATCTGCACGGCGAGCTGGTAGGCATCAATTCGGCGATCATCAGCCGCACGGGCGGCAATGTCGGCATCGGTTTTGCGGTACCGACGGAGATCGCGAGTTCGATTATGCGCCAGATTCTCGATTTCGGTGAGGTCCGGCGCGGACTGCTCGGCGTCTCGATCGCCGACGTCAATGCCGAGGTCGCCGAAGCGCTGAACTCCTCCGTTACGAGCGGCGCGCTGATTACGCGCGTCGAACCGGGGTCCGCGGCGGAAGATGCCGGCCTGCAGGTCGACGACATCATCGTGGGCGTCAATGACAAGAAGATCTCCGGTGCCGCCGAACTGCGCAACACCATCGGCCTGATGCG
>DATHRM010000306.1:0-3356 GCA_035465295.1 Woeseiaceae bacterium
GCGATGATCGCGATGTTTCGCAATCGGGAAATATCTGACATGGGGTGTACTGGGGTGAAGCAGCGAGGGCGCGGATTATAGGGTGGGCTGACGGTATTTGATACAGGCGAATGTGCGTCCGTGGACTTCGGATTGATGTTATTTTGGTACACTGGTAACATTATCGGCACATCAAGCAAGAGGACAACGCCATGAGCCAGACGGGTCACAGCATCGCGCATTCGGGCACCCTGCACGTGGATGCCCCGCCCGAGCACGCGTTCCAGTTATTTACGGCACCGGGCGAGAAACTCTGGATCGACGGCTGGGACCCGGTCGTCGCAAGCGGCGGTGACGGGCGCGCCAGGGGCGCGGTATTCGTCACGAATACGGCCGGCGAAAAGGCCTACTGGGTCGTCGTCGACTACGACGAAGAGGCCCTGCATGCCCGCTATTCGCGAATCGCGCCCGAGACGCGTGCCGGAACGGTCGAGGTCTTCGCGCGCGACGACGGCTCGGGTTCGACGGAGGTAACCGTGACCTACGAACTGACCGCGCTGACCAGCGAAGGCAACAAGCTGCTCGCCGATTTCGACAGCGAGGCGTTCGAACGCATGCTTCGCGAGTGGGAGCGACTGATTCGCGACGCCGATCTCGAGTATCCCCTGCCGTTTGCTACTGCGGGGCCTCCTTTGCGCGTTGCTTCTTCGGATCGATAAACGGCGTGTCAACGACCGTAGCGGGACGATCGCCGGACAAGCTGTACACGATCAGCTCGGATCCTTTGTCGGCGGATTCCAGCGATACCATCGCGAGGGCGATATTCCGTTCGAGCCGCGGCGAATAAACCGCGGACGTAACGACACCGACCTGCTCATCGTTGATTTTTGCCGGCCAGTATTGCGTATTCGTGCCCTCGATGGGCAGTCCCGCAATTTCCAGTCCCACTTGCTTTCGGCGTATGCCTTCAGCCTTGATGCGTTTGAGGGCCGCCTTGCCGATAAACGTCGCTTCCATGTCGAGATCCACCAGTCGATCGAGACCGAGTTCGAAAGGATTCGTATCGATGTCCATATCGGCATGGTAGGAGAGCATGCCGGCCTCGATCCGGCGAATCGTCGAGGTGTGCCCGGCGCACAGACCGAACGGTTTACCGGCGGCCATGATGCGTTCCCACAGCTCGTCGCCACGAGACGCGTCACGCAAATAGAGTTCGTAGCCCAGCTCGCCGGACCAGCCGGTGCGCGAAACGACGAGCGGGATGCCGTCGAGCTCGAGTTCGCGCAAGAAGAAGTAACGCAGCGTGCTGATCTCCTCGCCGAAGAGCGCTTTCATGATCTCGAGTGAATACGGCCCCTGAAGCTGCAGCGGCGAAACGTCCGGCTCGCCGATACTCACGTCCATCCCGGAGTGCACGGCAACACCCTTTGCCCACAACAGGACGTCGCTGTCGGCAAGCGACAGCCAGAAATGGTTTTCGCCAAGTCGCAGCAGAATGGGGTCGTTGATGATCCCGCCCTCCTCGGACGTAATCATCACGTACTTGCACTGTCCGACCTGGCATTCCGACAGGTTCCGCGGCGTGAGGAATTGCATGAACTCCGGGGCATCGGGGCCCGTGATCTCGACCTGGCGCTCGACGGCCACGTCGCAGAGTATCGCCGAATTAACCAGGTTCCAGTAGTTCTCGACCGGGTCGCCGAAATCGCGGGGAATATACATGTGGTTGTAGACCGAGAACGCCTGCGCCCCATACCGCAATGTCGCGTTAAAGTAAGGAGACTTGCGAATCTGCGTTCCAAACCCGATGTCCTGGATGTGTTTTTTCATCGAAGCCCTCGCTCCAGCCAATAGCGTACGGTCCGGCCACGCTAACAGGTCGGCCTTGCCGGGATCAAACGCGATCGACCCGCTGGCAAGCCGGTGGCGTTTGTCGATATACGAAGGTACTGTTACGCCCCCGAATTTGCCGTCGAGGAAAGAATGCTGAAACGCGCCCGTTGGAATTTCGTGACACTCTGCGCCGCGTCCACGCTGCTGATCGCCTGCTCGAAGCCTGCGCCCGAACCTGCCGCGCCATCGGGGCCGGCATCCGGCGTCGACTATCACTCCTACGCCAACACCGACGACTACCGGACGACGCACATCGATCTGGACTTCACGGTCGACTTCGAGCGCAAGGTTCTCGACAGCGAGGCCCGCCTGCACCTCGAGCGACTGAACGATGCCAACAATCCCCTCGTGCTCGACACCCGCGGCCTCGCTATCGAATCCGTGCGCGCCGGAAACGACAACGAATTCGATGACGTGCCGTTTTCGGTCGGTGAATCTTCAAACGATCTCGGCGCGCCGTTGACCATAGAGATGCCGGCGGGCGCGACGGAGGTCGTCATCCGCTACGAGACATCGCCGGATGCGCTAGCGCTCCAGTGGCTCGGGCCGCAGCAGACCGCGGGCAAGCGTCATCCGTTCCTGTACACGCAGGCCCAGTCGATTCACGCGCGCAGTTTCATCCCGCTCCAGGATACGCCGGGCGTACGCATTACGTATGACGCAACCGTGCGCACACCGCCCGAACTGCGGGCCGTGATGAGCGCGGACAACGATCCCGACGCGGAACTGGACGGCGAATTCTCCTTCAGCATGCCGCAGCCCATTCCGCCTTACCTGATCGCGCTCGCCGTCGGCGACCTGGAATTCAAGGCGATAGGCGAGCGAACAGGCGTGTATGCGGAAAAGGAGATCCTCGAGGCGGCCGCGGTCGAGTTCGCCGACACCGAGGCGATGCTCGAAACCACGGAGGAGACGTTCGGGCCATACCGCTGGGACCGTTACGACCTTTTGATACTGCCGCCCGCCTTCCCGATCGGCGGCATGGAACACCCGCGGCTGAGTTTCATCACGCCGACGGTCATCGCCGGCGATAAAAGCCTGGTTGCCCTGATCGCGCACGAACTCGCCCACTCATGGTCAGGCAACCTGGTGACCAACGCCAGCTGGCGCGACCTGTGGCTCAACGAGGGCTTCACGACCTACCTGACCAACCGCATCATGCAGGCCGTGTACGGCGACGAGCGCTATCGCATGGAGATGGCGCTCGGTTATGACGAACTGATCGACGAGCTGCCGGATCTCGAGGACCGTGACGAGGCCCTGGCCGTCGACCTGCGCGATCGCGACCCGGACGACGTATTCACCAGCATCGCCTACGAAAAAGGCGCCCTGTTTCTTTACGAACTCGAACTCGCGGTGGGCCGCGAGGCCTTCGACCGCTTCCTGACGAACTATTTCAACGAGCACGCGTTCCGGAGCATCTCGACCGAAGAGTTTCTCGATTACCTGGAGCGGACGCTCGTCGCCGACCACCCCGAGTCCGT
>DATHRM010000307.1:0-4792 GCA_035465295.1 Woeseiaceae bacterium
CCAGTCGAGAATCGTCTCGTAGTCGCCTTCGGCCTCGACCTCGGCAGCAGGCGCGTCGCCGGCGTCGCCCTCGAGCTGCCGCAGCAGCTGCCGCAGCTCGAACCGGCCGTAAATCTCTCGCAGGGCCGCCTCGTCGGGTTCGCCGGGCGTCAGGTCGTCGAAGCCTGCGGGCAGCTCGATATCCTGGCGGATTGTCGCCAGCTCGCGGGACAGCCGCAGCTGTTCGATGTGCTCGCGCAGGCTCTCGCCGACCTTGCCGCCGATGTCGTCCGCGTTTTCGATGATGTCGTCGGCAGTGGGGTACCGGTTGAGCCATTTTGCGGCGGTCTTGGCGCCGACCTTCGGCACGCCGGGAATGTTGTCGGAACTGTCGCCGACGAGGGCGAGGTAGTCGATGACCTGCTCGGGGAATACGTCGAACTTCTTCTTGACGCCGTCGCGATCGAGCACCTGGCCCGTCATCGTATTGACGAGCGTGACCTTGTCGTTCACGAGCTGCGCCATGTCCTTGTCGCCGGTGGAGACGAGCACGTTCAGCCCCTGGTCGGCACAGCGGCGGCACAGCGTGCCGATGACGTCGTCGGCCTCCACGCCTTCGATGCGGAGCAACGGCAGGCCCATGGCCTCGACAGCCTCGATCAGCGGCTCGACCTGCTGGCGCAGGTCGTCCGGCATCGGCGGCCGGTTCGCCTTGTACTCGGCATACATGTCGTCCCGGAAGGTCTTGCCGGGCGCGTCGAAAACGACCGCGATGTGCTTTCCGGCGTCCTCGCGCAGCAGCTTGTTGATCATCGCCAGCACGCCGTGCAGTGCGCCCGTCGGCTCGCCCGCCGAGTTGGTCAGCTTGGGCAGCGCGTGGTACGCGCGGTACAGGTACGACGAGCCGTCGATCAGGACGAGGTCGGCATCAGCCATCCGGAATCACCCGGTTCAGCCGTCGTCGTCGCCGTTTTCATCCTCTTCGTCGGCGGCGTTTTCGACCGGCCGCGGTGCGTCGCGAATTTGGCTGGGGTCCCCGGGCAGGTAGAGCGGACCGGACTGGCCGCAGCCGAAAAGAGCGAAGCAGGAAAACGCGGCAAGAAAAAGAATGAGACGTGTCATGGTGAAGCCCCCGAGGTGATCGTCCGATTATAAAGTGCCGTCAGCGTGCGGCATACCGCTTCGCGACCTGGCGGTACGCCTCGCGGAACGGGATGCCCTTTTCCCGGACCAGCCTGTAGGCCTCTTCAGTTGCATAGACGCCCTCGTCGAGGCGCACGCGGCCAGGGACGAACGCGATACCGTCGAGAACGTGCGCGAGGATGTCGACGCTGTCGGCCGCGAGATCGATACCGCGGAACAACGGGCTCTTGAGGCGCTGCAGGTCGCGGTGGTAGCCCGACGGCAGTTTCGCGGTGATCATCAGCGACTCGTCGAGGCACGCCTGCGCGGTCGCCGACGAACCTCGCAGCAGCTCGAGGACATCGGGATTGCGTTTCTGCGGCATGATCGACGAGCCCGTCGTCACGTCCGCGGCGAGCGCGACGTAACCGAACTCCTGCATGTAGAAGATGAGCAGGTCCGCCGCCATGCGTCCGACGTCCTGCAACAACAGCGTGATCTCGAACAGCAGGCCGCTCTCGGCCTTGCCGCGCGACAGCTGCGCCGCCGTGACGGGCGTCTGCGTGGCCGCAAACCCCAGCGACGCCGTCGTCATGTCCCGGTCGAGGGGCAGGCCCGGGGTGCCGTAGCCGGCGGCCGTCCCGAGCGGGTTCTTGTCCATGCGCCGCCTCGCGGCGGCCAGTCCTTCGCGGGCGTCGGCGAAAGCTTCATCGAAGCCGCCGCACCACAGCGCGACCGAGGACGGCATGGCCTGCTGCATGTGCGTGTAGCCGGGCAACGGAATATCGCCCTGGCGGTCCGCAAGCAGCATTACGGAGTCGCGCAGGGCGCCGACCCGCGTGGCCAGGTCGTCCGCCGCGTCGAGCAGGTAGAGCCGCAGCGCGGTCAGCACCTGGTCGTTGCGCGACCGGCCGAGGTGCAGGCGCGCGCCGGCGTCGCCGATTGCGCGCGTGAGCCGGGTCTCGAGCGCCGTGTGCACGTCCTCGTCCCCGAGCGTAATACTCCATTCCCCGGCCTCGAACGAGGCTTCGAGCTCCTTCAGGCCGTCACGGATGGCGCTCGCGTCTTCGTCGCTGATGAGCCCGGTCGCAGCCAGCATCTCTGCGTGCGCGATCGAGCCCCGCACGTCGTAAGGCACGAGGCGCGCGTCGAGCACGTGATCCTCACCGGCCGTGTAGCGCAGGACGCGTTCGCTGAGCGGCAGGCCCTTGTCCCACAGGCGCGTCATGATCCGCCGCCGGCCTGTTCCGCCGGCGTCAGCGCGTCGATGTCGTTGACGACGAGCGTGCCGGTGCCTTCATTGGTGAACACCTCGAGCAGCAGGCTGTCCGGGAAGTTGTAGGAGATTACGTGGACGCGCTGCACGCCGTTGGCGAGCGCCGAGTCGATCGCGGCCGCCTTAGGCAGCATGCCGTCCGCGAGCTTGCCGTCGTCGCGCAGCTTGTCGAGCTGGGCGCGGTCGATATAGCTGATCAGCGAATGCGGGTCGGATGCATCTTCGAGGACCCCGGGCGCGCCCGTCAGCAGGATCAGTTTCTCGGCGCCGAGCTCCGCGGCGATGGCGGCGGCGACGGTATCCGCGTTGATATTGAGCAGCGTGCCGGATTCGTCGCAGGATAGCGGGCTTACGACCGGCATGAGGCCGTTGTCGAGCTGCTTCCTGAGTATGTCCGCGTCGACGGAATCGATGTCGCCGACGAAGCCGTAGTCGATCGCGGACTCGCCTTTGCGTTCGACCGGCGGCCGCTTGTGCGCGCGGATCAGCCCCGCGTCGACGCCGCTGATCCCGACTGCCGGAATCTGCAGGTCGCGGCAGGCCGCCAGCACGCGTGTGTTGATCTGGCCGTTCAGCACCATCGTCGCGACGTCGAGCGATGCGCCGTCGGTCACACGGCGGCCGTCGATGAAGGTCGTGTCGACGCCGAGTGCGGCGGCGAGCTGAGTCGACTGCGGGCCGCCGCCGTGTATCAGCACGACGCGGATGCCGACCTGGTGGAGGAGACCCACCTGCTCCATGAGTGCAGTGGTCGCGGCCTTGTCCGCAAAAATTTCGCCGCCTGCCTTGAGGACGAATACCTTGCCCTTGAACAGCCGGATGTAGGGTGCCGCATGCTTGAGCGCCGATACGACGATGGCGAGTTCGCGCTTGGACGTCATTGGCCGCCCCCGAGCATGCGGTGGAGTACGGCCATCTGCGCCAGCATCCGGTTGCGTGCTTCGTGGATCACGACGCTGCGCGGCCCGTCCAGGATGCGGTCAGCGACGACGACGCCGCGGCGCACGGGCAGGCAGTGCATGAAGCGGCAGTCGTCCCTGGCATTGTCGAACCAGGGCTCGTCCACGCACCAGTCGACGAGTTCGTTTCTCAGCTTCTGGTCATTGATGCGGTCGCCGTAAAAACGCGTGGACGACCAGGATTTCGCGTAAATCACGTGCGCGCCCTGCATTGCCTCCACCCTGTCGTCCGTCTCCGTAATGGATCCGCCGGCCGCTTCGGCCGCGGTCTTCGCGCGCTGCATCACCGGCTCGGGCAGCTCGAAGCCCTCCGGGCGCAGGACCGTCACGTCCATGCCGCGCCGTGCCGCCGTGTAGAGCGTCGATGACGGCACGGCCAGCGGTAGCGCTTTCGGGTGAAACGCCCAGCTCAGCACGAACTTGCCGCCGTTCGCCGGCACCGCGAGGTCGTCCAGCGTTTTCCAGTCGGCGAGATTCTGGCACGGGTGGTTCATCGCCGATTCCATGTTGATCCACGGCGTGTCGATGAGGCTGGTCAGGACATTGAATTCCGTCTCCGCCATGTCGTGTTCGAGGTTCTTGCGTTCCGCGAAGGCGCGGATGCCGATCGCGTCGCCGTAGGAGGCGATGACCGGCACGGCCTCGTTGATGTGTTCGGCCGCGGTACCGTCCATCACGATGCCGGGACGCGTCTCGAGCCCGTGGATCGACATGTCGGGCGAGATCACGAAGGAGCCGCCGCCGAGACGGGTCATCGCGGCCTGGAACGAGGCCAGCGTCCGCAGCGAAGGGCTAAGGAACAGCAGCGACAGCACCTTGCCCTGCAGCGCCTGCGGTTCCGGGTGCTTGTCGAGGCGGCCGGCGAGTTCCAGCAGGGCGCTGATTTCTTCGTTGCCGAGTTCGGCCAGGTCGTTGAACGTCTTCATCGTGTTTCCTTGCAGTCGCTATACGCCGCCGCCGGGAATGGCGGCGAGCGCTTGCGCGAGATGGTCTACGTGTTCGTCGTTGATGACAAGCGGCGCGAGGATGCGAACCACGTGCGGGTCCGCACTCGTGCCGGTAAGTATGTTCTGCTCCAGCAGGGCGTTCCGTACCTCGAGCGCGGGCCGGTTGCAGACGAGGCCGAGCAGCAGGCCCTTGCCCTGGATGCGGACCACGGGGCCCGTCATGCAGCGCTCGCGAATGCGGGCCTCTTGTTCCTGCACATTGGCGAGCAGGTTCTCGTCCCGGATCGTGTCGATGACCGCGCCGATCGCAGCGGCGGCGAGGGGCCCGCCGCCGAACGTGGTGCCGAGGTCGCCCGGCCCGAAACGCACCGCGATATCGGCGCGGCACAGTACGGCGGCACAGGGCACGCCGCCGCCGAGCGATTTCGCACTGGTCAGCAGATCCGGCTCGATGCCGCAGGCGTCGACCGCGAAATAATGCCCGCAGCGTCCCATGCCGCTTTGCACCT
>DATHRM010000308.1:0-4377 GCA_035465295.1 Woeseiaceae bacterium
ATCAATCCACGCAGGTGGTGAAGATGCGCCTCCATGCTCTCCGGCGACACGCGATGAATATCGATGAGTTCGTGGTTGTAGCGATCCACGAAATCCCGGTCGATGTCCAGCACGTAGGCGAAGCCGCCCGTCATGCCTGCGCCGAAGTTCACGCCGGTACGGCCGAGGACGACGACGACACCGTCCGTCATGTACTCGCAGCAATGATCGCCCGAGCCCTCGATGACCGCCGTGGCGCCGGAGTTGCGTACGGCGAAACGTTCGCCGGCACGGCCGGCCGCGAACAGCTGGCCACCGGTCGCGCCGTACAGGCAGGTGTTGCCGACGATCGCCGTCTCCCGCGCGATGTAGCGCACGTCTTCCGGCGGTCGAATCGTAATGCGACCGCCCGACATGCCCTTGCCCACATAGTCGTTTGCGTCGCCAACGAGATTCAGATGCAGGCCGCACACGTTCCACGCGCCGAAACTCTGCCCTGCCGTGCCGAGGAGCCGTATGTCGAGCGGCGCATCACGCATGCCCGCATTCCCGTGCAGCCTGGCGATCTCGCCCGACAACCGGGCGCCGATCGAGCGGTCCGAGTTACGGACTTCGAATGCGAAACTGCCGCCGGACTTGTTGCGGATTGCGTCCAGCGTCACCTCGAGCATCGCTTCGGCCAGTTCGCCCTTGTCGAAGGGCTCGTTGCGCGGTTCGGTGCAGAACTGGGGAACGTCCTTCGGGACGCCGCCGTCGGAGACGATGGGCGACAGGTCGAGCCGGGCCTGCCGCGCCGTCTCGCCCGGCTGTAAATCGACGAGATCCACCCGGCCGATCAGCTCTTCGAGGGAGCGAACGCCGAGTTCCGCCATGCGCTCCCGGACCTCCTCGGCCACGAAACGGAAGAAATTGATGACCATCTCGGGCAGACCGACGAAGTACTCGCTGCGCAGCACGTTGTTCTGCGTTGCCACACCGGTTGCGCAATTGTTCAGGTGGCAGATGCGCAGGTATTTGCAGCCGAGCGCAACCATCGGCGCCGTGCCGAAACCGAAGCTCTCGGCACCGAGGACAGCCGCTTTCAATACGTCGAGCCCCGTCTTGAGCCCGCCGTCGGTCTGCAGCCGCACCTTGTGACGCATGCCGTTCATGCGCAACACCTGGTGTGCCTCCGACAAGCCGAGCTCCCACGGACTGCCCGCATACTTCACCGAGCTGAGCGGACTCGCGCCGGTGCCGCCGTCGTAGCCCGAGATCGTGATGAGGTCCGCGTACGCCTTCACGACGCCCGCCGCAACCGTACCCACGCCCGGCTCGGACACGAGCTTCACGGACACGAGCGCGTCCGGATTGACCTGCTTGAGATCGAAGATCAGCTGCGCCAGGTCCTCGATCGAATAGATGTCGTGGTGCGGCGGCGGCGAGATCAGCCCGACGCCGGGTTTCGCATAGCGCAGGCGCGCGATGAGGTCGTTGACCTTGTGGCCCGGCAGCTGGCCACCCTCGCCGGGCTTCGCGCCCTGCGCAATCTTGATCTGGATCACTTCGGCGTTGACGAGATACTCCGCGGTCACGCCGAACCGCCCGGAGGCGACCTGCTTGATTTTCGACACGCGCTCGCTCTTGTAGCGCGCCGGGTCTTCACCGCCTTCGCCGGAATTCGATCGCGCGCCGATCCTGTTCATCGCGATCGCGAGCGCCTCGTGCGCTTCGGGCGACAGCGCGCCGAGCGACATGCCGGCGCTGTCGAAGCGCGGCAATATGGCTTCGACCGGCTCCACCTCGTCGAGGGGCACGGCGGGGCCTGCAGGCTCGAGACGCATCAGGTCGCGCAGAGTCGACACAGGCCGCCGGTTCACGAGTTCCGAGTAAGCGCGATAACGCTCGTAATCCCCGGAACGCACGGCCGCCTGCAACGTCGCAATAACGTCCGGGTTGTAGCAGTGGTACTCACCGCCGTGCACGTACTTCAGCAGCCCGCCCTGGGTAATCGGTTCGCGCGGTTCCCATGCCAGATGCGCGAGCGCCTTCTGGTCGCCCAGAAGGTCGTCGAAGCCCGAACCCTGTATGCGTGACGTCGTGCCCTTGAAGCAGCGATCCACGATCTCGTCCGCAAGGCCCACGATCTCGAACAACTGTGCGCCGCGGTAACTCGAAATCGACGAGATACCCATCTTCGACATCACCTTGAAAAGGCCCTTGCGGATGCCGCGCCGGTAGCTCCGCCCGAGCTGCTGCTGCTTGTCGATGTTGCCGCGCTTGGCGATGTCGTGCAGCGACTGGTACACGAGGTACGGGTACACGGCCGTGGCGCCGTAGCCGATGAGGCAGGCGAAATGGTGCGGATCCCGGGCCACGCCGGTCTCGACGATGATGTTGGCGTCGCAGCGCAACCCTTTCGCGACGAGATGATGGTGCACCGCGCCGGTCGCAAGCAGCGCATGCACCGGCAGCTTGCCCGGCTCGAGGTACCGGTCGCTCAGCATGATGATCAGCTTGCCGCCCCTCACCGCGGCTTCCGCCTGCTCGCAGATCTGGTCGAGCGCGTCCGGAAGCGACAGCGTGTCGTGTACGTTCAGGTCGACGAACTGGTAATCGTTCTCGTACATGTCCGGCCCGAGCAGCTGCCTGAGCTTTTTCTGCGACAGCACGGGGGAATTCATGATGACCTGTTGCGCATGCTGCGGGCCGATGTCGAACAGGCTCGACTCGCGGCCAATGTTCGTCTGCAGCGACATGACGATGCGCTCGCGCAGCGAATCGATGGGGGGATTCGTGACCTGCGCAAACTGCTGCCGGAAATAGTCGAACGGTGACCGTACCTTGCTCGACAGCACCGCCATCGGCGTGTCGTCGCCCATCGAGCCGACAGCCTCCTGCTCGGCTTTCGCGAGTACCGCGATGACGTCGGCGAGTTCCTCGCGGCTCACGTTGAACATCTTCTGGTACGTGGTGAGGGTTGCCGGCTCGAAGGGTTCCGCAGCGGTGTGGGTGTCGATCAGCTCCGAGTCGAGATAACGGACGCCCTGCTTCAGCCACTTCTTGTAGGGCGCGCGGCTCTTCAGCCGGTCGTGAATCTCGTCGGTATCCAGCAGCCCGCCGTTGACGAGATCGACGGCCAGCATCTCGCCCGGGCCGAGGCGGCCTTTCTCCACGACATCCTTCTCATCGTAGTCGTAAACCCCGATTTCCGAGGCGATGGTGATGTGCCGGTCCCGGGTGATCACGTAGCGGGCGGGGCGCAGGCCGTTGCGGTCGAGGCAACAGGCCGCGTAGCGCCCGTCGGTCAGCACGATACCGGCCGGCCCGTCCCAGGGCTCCATCTGGCAGTCGAAGAACTCGTAAAAAGCGCGCACTTCCGGATCGATATCGTCCACGGTCTGCCACGCCGGCGGCAGCAGGATACGCATCGCCTGCAGCACGTCCATGCCGCCTGCGCGCAGGACTTCGAGCATGTTGTCGAGGCTAGACGAATCGGAGCCGGTCAGGGAGATGACCGGGTTCAGGTCCGAAATGTCGTCCAGCTTGTCGGAACGAAAATTCTTGGCGCGCGCCTGCGCCCAGTTGCGGTTGCCCTGTATCGTGTTGATCTCGCCGTTGTGCGCAAGGAAGCGGAACGGCTGTGCGAGACGCCACTCGGGCAGCGTGTTGGTCGAGAAGCGCTGGTGGAACAGGCAGACGGACGATTCCAGGCGCGGATCGCGCAGGTCCGGGTAAAAGTCCGGCAGCGCCGCGGGCATGATCATGCCTTTGTAGCTTATCGTCACGGACGAAAGGCTCGCGATGTACGTCTCGGCATCTTCGAGGCGGTTCTCGGCGCGGCGCCGCGCGAGAAACAACCGGCGGTTGAAACGGCCGCGCTGCATGCCCTCCGCCGCGTTGACGAAAACCTGCTCGATACGGGGCAGGGTCTTGAGCGCAAACTCTCCGCACGCCGATGGATCGGTCGGCACTTCGCGCCAGCCGGCCACTTCGAGACCCGCCTCGCCGATGGCCCTCTCGATCACGGCCCGAGCCATCGCGGCGACCGCCTTGTCGTGACTCAGGAATACGGTGCCCGCCGCAAATCGTTCGGCGAGCGTGAACCCCAGTTCCTCGCCCACCTCGCGCAGGAAACGAAACGGAAACTTGATCAGCAGGCCGCAGCCGTCGCCGGTCTTGCCGTCCGGCGCCACCGCGCCGCGGTGCGTAAGCCGGGCCAGGGCCGCGATGGCCGTCTCGACGACGAAGTGACTGGGCAGATCGTCGAGATTGGCAATCAGCCCGAAACCGCAGCTGTCGCGCTCGAGCGCGGGGTCGTAAAGCCCTGCCGAACCTCGTTGTACCGATCGTTCTGTCATAGTCGCCCCGGGAATCGCGTGGCGCGCTCCCGCTCAGATATTTTTTTGCCGAAATTGG
>DATHRM010000309.1:0-2502 GCA_035465295.1 Woeseiaceae bacterium
ACCCGGTCGCGGGCGGCCACCTGCCGGACGAGTTTTCCGGTGCCGGCAACGACATCATCCTGCTCGGCAACCGGCTCGGCGACCGGGCAGGTGCGGACGTGGTCAAAAGTTTCAAAAAGAAAGCCAATTTCCCGGCCGTGGTCTATTTCGGCAGCAAGGAGGAGGCCGGCCAGGTTCTCCAGCGCGGCGCGGACGGCTGCTTCAACCGCGGGGGGTTCAGCCACGACGCGCTGGTCGTTCGCCTGAGCGACATTCTCGTCAAGCGGCGGCGCATGTCGTCCACGGGTTCACTGTTTGTCGGCGACAAGGCGGCCGGAATAGACCCGCTGATCAAGGGCTATCGGTTCCTGAAGAAACTGGGGACGTCGTCGCATTCGAGTGTGTACCTCGCGGAGCGCGAGAAAACGGGCATCAAGATGGTGCTGAAGGTGCTGCGGCAGATTCCGGACGTGAACGACGAGAGCATCGCCGCGTTCGACCGTTTCCTGCAGGAATACGAGATGATTGCCGAGATCGATCATCCCAACATCGTGAAGATTTATGACCTCGGCGTCGCGGACGATCATGCGCACATCGCCATGGAGTACCTCGATGCGGGGGATCTCAGGCAGCGCATCAGCGAGAAGATCTTCGCGTCCGTCGCCGTAAAGTACCTTCGTGAGATCGCGAGTGCGCTGGCGAGGATCCACGCCGTGGGCATCCTGCACCGCGATCTCAAGCCGGGAAATATCATGCTGCGCCGGGACAATTCGATCGCGCTCATCGACTTCGGCCTGGCAAAGCGGCTGCGCCTGCAGATGGAGATCACGGGCAGCGGGGAAATCTTCGGCACGCCGTACTACATGAGCCCGGAACAGGGGCACGGCAATCCCGTCGATGAACGCAGCGATATTTACAGCCTCGGCGTGATTTTTTACGAGATGTTGACGGGCGAGAAACCGTACCTGGCGGACACCGCGATGGGCATCATCTACAAGCACGCACAGGCGCCGATTCCGTTGTTGCCGGCAAGGCTCGCAGAGTACCAGGCGCTGCTCAACATGATGCTCGCAAAGGACCCCGACGACCGGCTGCAATCGGTATCCGAGGTCGAAGAATGGCTCTAGCCGCGACAGTGCCCGCGAATATCGACGCGTTCTTCGATACGCCGACGCCGGAGGCGTGGCTAGAGGCGGCCAGCGACAGGATACCGGAGCTGCTGCTGGATCATGCGAACTGCGAACTCAAGGCGGCGTCGACCGCGCTGGGCTTTCTCTACCGTTATCCCGAGCGGACGGCACTTGCACAGCGGATGTCCCGGCTTGCGCGTGAAGAACTGCGGCATTTCGAGCAAGTGCGCACGATCATGGACGACATGCAGGTGCCGTTCGAGCGCCTCACGGCCTCGCGTTATGCGGGCGGGCTGCGTGACGCCGTGCGCGATGAAGAGCCGCTGAAACTGCTGGATATGTTGCTGGTTGGCGCCCTGATCGAGGCGCGCTCCTGCGAACGCTTTGCGCGCCTCGCGCCGAGGCTGCCGGTAAGACTGGCGAGGTTCTACAGCGGATTGCTCGCGTCCGAGTCACGCCACTTCGAGCACTACCTCGGATTTGCACTGGTGGAGAGCGGGGTCTCGGAGGCCGAACTGGACGAACGGCTGGCGGAGTTGAAAGCGATCGAAGCGGAGCTGATTACGGCGCCTGATTCCCGCTTTCGCTTTCACTCGGGCCCGCCTGCCGCGGTATAGCGCTCAGCTCGAGGCCGTCCTCGTCCCAGCGCACGACGCTGCCCTGGTCATACCAGTCCCCGAGCACGACGCGCTTGGCGAAGCGATCGTCAACGTCGACGCCGTGAATGGCCGGACGGTGCGTGTGGCCGTGCAGCAGGATCTCGACATCGTGTTCCGCGATGATCTGCCTGACCGCGTCGGGGTTGACGTCCATGATCGACTCGCTGAGCGTTTTGTTTCGCTCCTGGCTTTGTGCGCGGGCCTGTTTTGCGATCGCGATGCGTTCCTCGACAGGTTTCTCAAGCATCATCGCCTGCCAGTCCGGGTTGCGCGTCATCGCGCGCATCTGCTGGTATTCGGTGTCGTCGGTGCACAGTGCGTCGCCGTGACTCAGCAACACCGGCTTGCCGTAGAACTCGCTGCGGTGGGGATCCGGCAGGATCGTGACGCCGGTCTCTGCAGCGAATCGATCGCCGATCATGAAGTCGCGGTTGCCGTGCATGAAGTAGACGGGCACGCCGCTGTCCGTGAAGGCACGCAGCGATTGCTTGATCGACGCGTAATACGCGTCGGGGTCGTCGTCGCCGACCCAGTACTCGAAGAAATCGCCGAGGATGTAGAGGGCGTCGGCATCCGCCGCTTCCTCGTCGAGAAAGTCGAGGAATTGCTCGCCGATCTCGGGGCGAGCGGCTTCGAGATGCAGATCCGAGATAAAGAGCGTGGCCATGTCAGTCGTATGTCACACGCGACATCTTCTTGATGACGATCGGCACCACGGGCACGTCGGAACGCAG
>DATHRM010000310.1:0-16320 GCA_035465295.1 Woeseiaceae bacterium
CAACAGCGTCGAGGCACGGCCGAAGAACTCGGGCATCGACCCGTTCGATGTCGAGAATTTCCTCCTCGACGTGGATCGTCCGCTGGTGGTGCCGAAGGGTGCCAAGGTGCGCCTGCTGATAACCTCCAACGACGTCGTTCACTCCTGGTGGGTGCCCGAGCTCGCGATCAAGAAAGACGCCGTACCGGGCATCATCAACGAGACCTGGTTCCGCGCAGAGCAGGCCGGCACGTTCCGCGGCCAGTGCACCGAACTTTGCGGCAAGGATCACGGCTACATGCCGGTCGTCGTCGAGGTCGTCGAGCCTGACGCCTACATCGCCTGGGTCGAGACACACCAGCAGACCGGCGAACGCGTCGCCACCAGGCAATAAACGAATTTACCAATGTGCCGCATGACGGCACGTGATCGGAGAGAATCGGTATGACAACAGCAGTCGCAGAGGCGCAGGACGCGCACGACGAGCATCACGGCCCGGAAAAAGGCTTCCGGCGCTGGCTGTTTACGACCAATCACAAGGACATCGGTACGATGTACCTTGTCTTCAGCCTTGTCATGTTCTTCATCGGCGGCTCGATGGCACTCGTCA
Organism: Woeseiaceae bacterium; assembly: GCA_035465295.1. Taxonomy (GTDB): domain Bacteria; phylum Pseudomonadota; class Gammaproteobacteria; order Steroidobacterales; family Woeseiaceae; genus UBA1847. The sequence continues at coordinate 590 of DATHRM010000310.1, forward strand.
TCCGCAGTGAGCTGATGCAGCCCGGACTGCAGTTCGTACACCCCGAGTTTTTCAACTCGATGACGACGATGCACGCGCTGATCATGGTCTTCGGCGCCGTCATGCCGGCGTTCGTCGGGCTCGCCAACTGGATGATCCCGATGATGATCGGCGCGCCGGACATGGCGCTGCCGCGCATGAACAACTGGTCATTCTGGATTCTGCCCGTTGCGTTCGGCATTTTGCTGTCGACGCTGTTCATGGACGGCGGTGCTCCGGCCGGTGGCTGGACGATGTATCCCCCGCTGATCCTGCAGACCGGCGACGCGTTTCCGTTCCTGATTTTCTCGGTCCACCTGATGGGTATCTCGTCAATCATGGGGTCGATCAACATCATCGTAACGATTCTCAATATGCGCGCGCCGGACATGTGGCTCCTCAAGATGCCGATGTTCGTCTGGACCTGGCTGATTACTGCCTACCTGCTGATCGCCGTGATGCCGGTGCTGGCCGGCGCGGTTACGATGCTGCTGACGGACCAGTTCTTCGGCACCAGCTTCTTCCTCGCGGCAGGCGGTGGCGATCCGGTCATGTTCCAGCACATATTCTGGTTCTTCGGACACCCCGAGGTGTACATCATGATCCTGCCGGCGTTTGGTGTCGTCTCGGAGATCATCCCGACGTTTTCGCGCAAGCCGCTCTTCGGCCACGACTCGATGGTTTACGCTGCCTCGAGCATCGCGTTCCTGTCGTTCATCGTCTGGGCACACCACATGTTCACGGTGGGCATGCCGCTGTCGGGTCAGATGTTCTTCATGTTCGCAACCATGCTGATCGCGGTGCCGACGGGCGTAAAGGTCTTCAACTGGGTTGCGACCATGTGGCGCGGATCGATGACCTTCGAGACGCCTATGCTGTTTGCGCTGGCGTTCGTATTCCTGTTCACGATCGGCGGTTTCTCGGGGCTGATGCTCGCCATCGCGCCGGCTGATATCCAGTACCACGATACCTACTTCGTCGTCGCGCACTTCCACTACGTGCTCGTGCCCGGCTCGATCTTCGCTTTGATGGCGGGCGCGTATTACTGGCTGCCGAAGTGGACGGGGCACATGTACAACGAGTCGCTCGGCAAACTGCACTTCTGGTTGTCCGCGATTTTCGTCAACGTGACCTTCTTCCCCATGCACTTCCTGGGGCTCGCCGGTATGCCGCGGCGTATTCCCGACTACTCGACCCAGTTCGCGGACTTCAACATGATTGCAAGTATCGGCGCGCTCGGCTTCGGATTTTCGCAGCTGATCTTCGTGTGGGTACTGCTCACCGCGAAGAAGGGCGCCGAGGCAACAGACCGGGTCTGGGAGGCCCCGAAAGGACTGGAGTGGACCGTGCCTTCGCCGGCGCCGTATCACACCTTCGACAAACCGCCCAAGGCCCGCATCGCGCAGGAAGCCTTCGAGTGACCGATGAAGAGAAGGACCGGCGCAGAGGAGTACGGCGAACGACGATCATCCTCGTCGCCGTCGCGCTGGCTTTCTATCTCGGTTTCATCCTGATTGGCGTATTGCGCAGCTGAAACGTATGAACGACCGTACCGAAAACAAACCCGCGAACGACAACCGGTCACTGACCGGCAAGTTGCTCCTGCTCGCGGCCGCGATGTTCGGTTTCGGCTACCTGCTCGTGCCGATGTACGACGTGTTCTGCGAAATCACGGGTTTCGGCGGCCGTACCAACACCGTCGCGGAAAGCCGCCAGGAGAACCCGGACTACTCGCGCTCCGTCCGCGTCGAATTCGTGACGACCGTCAACGAATACGCGCCATGGGAGTTCGCCGCGGAGCGCGACAGCATGGAGGTGACGCCGGGCAAGATGTATTACGCGACGTTTACGGCGAAGAACCTCACCGGCGAAAAGAAGGTCGCGCAAGCCGTCCCGAGTGTCGCGCCGGTGAGTGCGTCCGGACACTTCAAGAAGATCGAGTGCTTCTGCTTCACGAGCCAGGAATTCCAGGCGAACGAAGAACGCGCCATGCCGCTGCAGTTCATCGTCGACCCGGAACTTCCCGAGTTCGTGGATACGATTACGCTGCAATACACTTTTTATGACACCGTTCGCGTTTCGGCAAGCGACGGGTCCTGAACGACAACATATCGAGAATAAACATGTCCCACGCTGAAGACCGCTATTACGTACCTCATGGCAGCCACTGGCCCATTGTCGGCTCGATCGGACTGCTGTTGCTCATGGTGGGTGTCTCCAACTGGCTGAACGGCGCCGACGCCGGATTCTGGATCATGCTGGCCGGGGTCGCAGTGATGATTTTCATGTTGATTGGCTGGTTCGGCACCGTAATCGGCGAAAGCCAGGGCGGGCTGTACAACGCTCAGGTCGATTATTCCTTTCGGATGGGCATGTTCTGGTTCATCTTTTCCGAGGTCATGTTCTTCGCAGCGTTCTTCGGAGCACTGTTCTATACCCGCACCATGGTCGTACCGTGGCTCGGCGGCGACAGCAACAATTTCTTCACCAACAACGTTCTCTGGCAAGGGTATGAGGCGACCTGGCCGACGAACGGGCCGGGTGATGTCGGCGGCGATTTCGAGATCATGGGGCCGTTCGGCCTGCCGCTGGTCAATACCGCGATCCTGTTGACGAGTTCCGTAACGGTGACCATTGCGCACCACGCGCTGATCGCCGGGCAGCGGGGCATATTGACGGCTTTCCTGGCGCTGACGTTCATCCTCGGTTTCAGCTTCGTGTTCCTGCAGGGCTACGAGTATGTTCATGCCTACGAGGACCTGAACCTGAAGCTGACGACGGGCATTTACGGTTCGACGTTCTTCATGCTGACCGGCTTCCACGGCATGCACGTGACAATCGGCGCGATCATGCTGCTGATCATGTGGCTGCGCGTGTTGAAAGGGCACTTTACTGCGACGAACCATTTCGCCTTCGAAGCGGTGGCCTGGTACTGGCACTTCGTCGACGTCGTCTGGATCGGCCTGTACGTCTTCGTTTACTGGATGTAGGAGCGTTTCTCGAAGCGCGAACTATCGCGGGCCGAGGCCCGCTCCTACAGGTCTCCGGAGACAATCCCGCGCTAAGGCAGGGCTGCGAACGGGGCGTTTGTCGACCGAAGTAAAGCGCAGCGCAGCGAGCCATGAGGGAGACAAATGACCCGTTCGCAGACCGGGGTCGAGGTCGCGGTATGGACTCCTACCTACTGGCTGATCCAGCCGAGCAGATACGCGGTGACGAGGAATATGACCAGGCTGATGGACAGCACGACGCGGATTTTCAGCGACGTCAGCATCCTGGTCGAATCGGGCGAGTCCCTGTCCCTGACGAGAAAGAACAGCCCGGAAAACAGGCTGACCACGACGGCTGCCAGCAATATCAATACGATGGCTTTCATTGACTACCCAATGACACTGGACCGAGCAGTATAACGTGGAGACACGCCTGCAGAAATCAACAAAGGGCTGGCTGCCATACGTGATCGGCGCCTTGCTGGTCGTACAGTTCGTGGGACTGGGCACCTGGCAGGTCAATCGTGCGATCGAAAAACGAGCCAGCCAGGAGGCTTTCGAGGAGCCGTCCGGATTCACCCGTTTCGTCGACGGCATGGACGTGAGGCCCTACCAGCGACTGTCCGCGGAGGGCAAATTCGATGCCGCACACCAGTTTCTGCTGGACAACATCATCCTCGACGGCCGTTACGGGCATTACGTGCTGACACCGCTGGTATATTCCGACGAGGAGCCGGTACTGATCGTGAACCGCGGCTGGATCGAGCGCTCCGTGGAGGGCGTGGATCCATCGGCTATCGATGTGCCCGAGGATCAGCGCGTCTCCGTGCGCGGCCGCGTCGGCTCGTTGCCGCGGGCAGGCTATCGCATGGGCGCAGCGATCGAGTCATCGTCGACATGGCCCAGGCATGCCGTGTACCCGACACTGGATGAATTGGCGGCGGCTTTGGGGCGTGAGGTGCAGCCATTCATCCTGCTCATGGAACCGGAGGAAAAACATGGCCTGCTGCGCCACTGGGTGCCCGAGGAAATGGGTCCGGCCCGGCATTATGCTTATGCATTTCAGTGGTTTGCGATGGGCCTGGTGCTGGCGGGCCTGCTTCTCTGGAATTTCCGCAAGCGAGGATACCGCCGGTGACAGAGCCGCAACGCACGAAGGGGCGGCTGCAGTTCCTGCTGATCGCCACGATGTTTTTCGGCCCGCTGTTGGTTGCCGCATGGCTGTATTACAGCGGGGACGCCCTGCAGCCGGAATCAAGGGCCAATCACGGCACGCTGCTCGAGCCCATCGTCAACCTGGTGGACACCGTGCCGGGATCACCGCTGCATGACAGCCGCGCGTGGCGGCTGCTGTATGCCGAGGACGGTGAGTGTGGCCAAAGCTGCCGGAAAGCCCTGTACACGCTGCGGCAGTCCCGGCTCATGCTGGGCAAGGAGATGGACCGGCTGGAGCGCGTTTTCTTGCATGGCGCAACCGCTCCCGATACCCTGCTCCTAGCCGAAGAACACGAGGGTCTCGTTACGCTGCAGGACGGCGCGCTGCGCAGCGTCCTCGACAACAGGAAGCCCGAATTCCTGCCGGCCGGCGGCTTCTACCTTATTGATCCGCACGGCAACCTGGTGCTGTATTTCAGCCCGGACATCGAGCCGGGGGACATGGTCGACGACATAAAGCGCCTGCTGAAACTGTCCCGGATCGGCTAAGCGGAGTAATAATTTGAGCGCGAACATTGAAAGACTGACGGACTGGCGCGACTACTACGAACTGACGAAGCCTCGTGTGGTCATGCTCATCGTGTTCACAGCAGTGGTCGGGATGTTCCTCGCCGTACCCGGATGGCCCGGTGCCCCGGCGATATTGTTCGGCACCCTGGGTATCGGCATGGCGGCCTCGGCCGCAGCGGTCTTTAATCATGTACTGGATGCACGTGTAGACATTCACATGCTGCGTACACGGGGCCGGCCGCTCCCGCAGGGCCGCGTCAGTGAGAGCAGCGCGCTGATGTTTGCCTCGGCAATTTGCGTGCTGTCGATGATCGTATTGTGGTTTCTCGTTAACCCGCTTACCGCCGCGCTGACCTTTGGTTCATTGATCGGCTATGCCGTCGTGTACACCGTATTTCTGAAACGTGCGACGCCACAAAACATAGTGATCGGCGGTGCTGCCGGCGCCGCGCCGCCCGTGCTCGGCTGGACGACCGTTACGGGAGAGGTTACGAGCAGTGCGTTACTTCTGTTCCTCATCATCTTCGTCTGGACGCCGCCGCATTTCTGGGCGCTCGCCATTGCGAGAAAAGACGAATACGCAAAGGTCGGCATACCGATGTTGCCCGTGACGCACGGCGAAGCATATACACGTTCAAGCATACTTCTATATACAATCCTGCTCGTCGTGATCACTATCCTGCCGTATCTCACCGGAATGAGCGGCCTGATTTACCTCGGCACGGCGCTGGTCCTCGGGGCAATGTTCCTGAATTACGCGATTCGTATGAAAATCGAAACCGAGAACACCGAATTGCCCATGCGCACGTTCAGGTTCTCGATCACCTACCTCGCTATCCTGTTCGCGGCGCTGCTGGTCGATCATTACTTCCTGCTGCAGTTCAGCCTCTAGCGCGGACGGTTTCTTTGCGTAAGCACCAGCGCCACGCCGCCGAGCGTCGCGGCGGACGCAACGACGAGCCGCAGCGTTACGGCCTCCGACAGCAGCAGCACACCGCCGATGGCTGCGATTACGGGCACCGACAGCTGCACGGTCGCGGCGCCGGTGCCGGTCAGCCCTTTCAGGGCCGTGTACCAGATCGCATAACCGATTGCCGAGGCCGCGGCGCCTGACGCCACCGCGTAGCCCGCGCCTGGCGCCGTCACCTCGAAGTCGCCGAGGAAAACCAGGCTGGTCACGACCACCAGCGGCACCGCGTAGAGGAAGTTGTGGGCCGTCGCCTCGGTCGGGTCCGCCGCCGAACGCCCCACCAGCGAATACGCTCCCCAGGCGATGCCGGCGACCGTCATCAGCGCGGCGCCCAGTGGATCCGGCGCCGTCAGGCCCGGGGACACCAGGTAGACGAGCCCCCCGATGGCGAGCGCCAGCCCGGCCCAGGACACCGCCGAGAAATGCTCACCGGACCGCAGCGCAACGGTGAACATCGTCAGCTGCACGGCACCGAACAGGATCAGCGCGCCGGTACCTGCACTCAGCGACAGGTATGCGAACGCGAAAAACACCATGTACAGGTACAAGGCCACCACGGAGCGCCAGTTCGGCCTTGCCGTGACCGGCTTCTGCCTCAGGAGCAGGATCCCCGTGAGTACGACTGCCCCGGAAATCGTGCGTATCGTCGCGAAGCTCGCCGCATCGATGAGCCCGGCGCCCAGCGCCAGCCGGCAGAGGATAGAATTGGCGGCGAAGGCGACCATGGCGGCCACCGTCAGGACCAGGGTGTTTGTTCTCATGCAATCGGCTCTTTTCTTCAAGAATAGCAGGACACGCCCTTGCCGGATGGGGTGGCTGCGACTATACACTCTGCGGTGCAATGACCGACCCACACCAAACCGAAGTCTTCGAACGCCTGGTGCGACCGCATTTCGATCGCCTCTACCGGCTGGCGTGGCGCCTCACCGGCACGAAGGCCGAAGCCGAAGACCTGTTCCAGGAGCTTTTGATCAAGGCTTTCGGCATGCTCGACGAACTCGTCCATATCGACGAGCCGGGCTCGTGGCTGTGCCGCGTGATGTACAACCTGTTCATCGACCAGCACCGGCGCTTCGCGCGCCAGCGCATGCATCTCGTCGACGAAGGGCACCTCCCGGGACAGGGTCTCGCGGACCTCGCCGGCGACCTCGACCCGGTCGAGGACCGGGAACGGCTGGAGAAATTCCGGCGGCTGGATGCAGCTTTGCAGCAATTGAGCGAGGAACACCGACACGTCGTGCTGCTGCACGACACGGAGGGCTACAAGCTGGAGGAAATCGAGGGGCTGACGGGAATCCCCGTCGGCACTATCAAGTCCCGGCTGCACCGGGCGCGTGCCCGATTACGTCAAATACTTCAAGAAGATGGAACTATTTCCTGAAAGCGAGCGTGTTATAGGTACAGGCAGGATACATGTCATGAACGAAAAGCGCGTGCAGGAGGAGCAGGAACTCCTCCAACTGTTGAAAGACTACCCGGCGCCGGAAGCCGACGCGGGATTCTATGATCGTGCGCTCGTCCGCGCCGTGCACAAAAGCTCGCGCCGCCAGCGCAACCGCTGGATGCTGGCGGGCTTCGGCTCGGCGATTGCGGCGGGCCTCGCGATCTGGATGATCACCGCGATGCTCATGACGACGCCGCAGCTGCCGGACGCGGAGCCGGTCATACCCGGCGTGACGATTGCGATGGAGCAGGAACGCACCGTGCGGCTCGTTTTCGCGTCGGCAGAAGCGCTGGATTCGGCGACGCTGACGGTCTCCCTGCCGGAGGGTATCGAGCTGGCGGGCTTCCCCGGTCAGCGCGAAATTACCTGGGAAACGAGCCTGCAGGAAGGCAAGAACCTGCTGCCGCTGACACTTGTCGCACTGACACCCGCCGGCGGCGAACTGCTGGCGCGCCTCGAGCACAAGGACCGCAACCGGACGTTCCGCTTGCGGATCGACGTATCGTGATTCACGGCTGGACCGGATGTCCGGGACCCTATTGACGGAGTATTGCCATGAAACCTTTTAACCTGTTTATAGCGGTGCTGGTCCTGACCTGCTTTGCGTTCCTGCCCGCCGCCGCAAGAGCCGACGACGACCTGGACGATCTCGACGTCATGATGGAGGTTCTCGATGACGACGCCGATCTCGACGACGATATCGCCGAGATGGCCGAGATGCGTGGTCCCGAGGACGACGACGAGGATGACTGGGACGACGGGGAATCCGGCGACGACGACGAACTCGAGGACGAGGGCGACGACGATTCCCGGGAGGAGGACGACTTCGGGGACGACGACGGCGAAGACTTCGGTGACGACGACGGCATGGACGACGAGTTCGAAAGCGATGACGAGATCGACGATATCGACGAGATCGACGACGACGAGCACGACCACGAGGAAGGCGAAGACATCGAGGACGACGAGTTCGACGACGACATGGACGATGGTCTCGATGACGGAAGCGAGGACGACGACCCCACGGACGACTAGGGTCAGCATGATCAACCTCCCGCCCGGCATCAGCCGGGCGCAATCCGCGGCGATCCCCCTGGGTGTTTTTCATCCAGGGGGATTTTCTTGCACTACGTCATGGTTTTCCCGGCCGATATCGGGCATTTTTGCGATCTGACATAACGCTACAAGGGAACTCCGCGAATTACCTCCGCACCCAGAAAACCCGGAATCCACAGGCCGGCGCGCACGATAGTCGTCGCCCTCGCGCTCGCATGCCTGCTTTCCGGCGGCACCGCGGTGGCAATGAGTGCCGAGGAACTCTTCAGGGACGGCAACCGGCTGTTCCGTGACGATCTCTACTGGGCCGCGCTGCTGCGTTATAACCAGGCCGCGGAAGCCGGCATGGATACGCCCCTCTTGCACTACAACACGGGCGTCGCGCACTACAAGGCGGGGCAGCACATCCGCGCACGGGACGCCCTGCAAAAAGCGGCACGGTCATCGTCGCTGCGGCAGCTCGCGCACTACAATCTCGGCCTGAACGCCTACGCCGCAGGCGACAGCGACGAGGCGCTGCAGTGGTTCCGGTACGCCCGCGACGACGGCGGCAACGAGGAGGTAGCCAACCTGGCCCGCGCCGCGATCGCACGCATCCGTCGCGGCCAGCGCGAAGAGGACCCCGTCTACCAGCACGCGGTGGCGGAGCAAAAAGAGCGCGACATCGTCGACTTCAGCTACTTTGCGAGCGTCGGCTACGGAAATGACAGCAACCTCTTCCGTTCGCCGTCGGAGCCGTACATCGACTTTGCAAACCCGAACCTGCCGCTCATCGTGCCCGAGGTGCAGACCGGCAATTATTTGCCGTACGACGTCGGCGCCACGTTCATGATCAACACCTACCGCTTCGAGGGCTTTTACGCGGCATACCGCGCGAGCGGGGACTATTACGAAGACCGCAGCCAGAGCGACGCAGACGAATTCCGGCACGAGGTGCGTGTCGGCAACGAGTACATACGCGAGGAAGGCGATCGCAAGCGCGAGGTCTACAGCGCCTTCCGCTTCGCACAACGCGACGGGGTCTACTACGACCCCGACGACGGCCTGCCGCGAGCCATCGACGGCGTGGATATCGGCGACCGCCTGAATTACTCCCGCTACGGGCCGGACCTGCGCTTGCGCCAGCGCTGGGGGAAACTGGCCCTGGGCGTGGTCGCCAAGGGCTACCTCTACGACTACGAGGACGTCGAGGTCGTGCCGTCCTACGATCACGAGTATTTCCTGTTCAGCCTGCACACGCAGTACACGTTCACGCGGACCGCGCTGCTGCGGCTTACGGCCGCTACGTTCAGCCGGCGCTACAGCGACCGGCCCTCTTTCGACCTCGACGGCTCGCAGCCCATCGGCAATCCCGGCGTTCGTTACGACTATCTCGGCCTCTCCCTGCTCGCGAGGCAACGCATAACCAGGACCATGTGGGTCGGGTTCGAATACGAGCGGGTGGATCGCGAGGACCGCTATGCCGGTTACAACAATTACGTTCGCGATCACTACGAGTTCGAATTTCACTGGTCGCCGGGCGCCCGCTTCGACTTCGAGCTTTCCGGTTACTACCGCAACTATAATTACGAGAACGCATTCGCGTTCAACAATCCGGCGCTGCCGACCAAGATCCTGGAAACCGCGAGGGCCGACGCCGTGATCAGCTACCGGATCACGCCCCGGTTCAGCGTCCTGCTGGAAGGGCGCTTCGACGACTACGTATCCAACGACACACGCATCCAGTACGACCGCGGCCGCTACTCGCTCGGCTTCCTCTGGCAGCAGGACTAGGCTCGCCCGAATCCGCGCGCAATCCTGCTAAACTTGCGCGCTTCATGGACGTCACGCCGATACTCGAATCCCTGAACGACGCGCAGCGAGAGGCCGTGACGGCCCCCGCCGAGCCGACACTGGTTATCGCCGGCGCGGGTAGCGGCAAGACGCGTGTACTCGTGCATCGGGCCGCATGGCTGATCGACGTCGAGGGCGTGTCGCCGCAGGGCCTGCTCGCCGTCACGTTTACCAACAAGGCGGCGGCCGAAATGCGCGGCCGTATCGAGGCGCTGCTCGGCATGCCCGTCAGCCACCTGTGGATAGGCACGTTCCACGGGCTGGCCCACCGGCTGTTGCGGCGGCACTGGCAGGAGGCAAAGCTCCCGCAGAATTTCCAGATCATCGATTCGGACGACCAGCTGCGCCTGATCAAGCGACTGCTGAAAAACCTCGAGATCGACGACAGCCGCTGGGTGCCGAAGGAAATCCAGTGGTTCATCAATGCGCAGAAAGACGAGGGCCTGCGGCCGCAGCACCTCGACGACGACCGCGACCCGAACCGCAGGCAGATGATCGCCCTGTACGCCGCCTACCAGGAAGTCTGCGAGCGCGGCGGCCTCGTCGATTTCGCGGAGTTGCTGCTGCGCGCACACGAGCTCTGGCGCGACAACCCGGACCTGCTGGCCCACTACCAGCGCCGGTTCCAGCACCTGCTGGTCGACGAATTCCAGGACACCAATGCCATCCAGTACGCCTGGCTGCGCCTGCTCGCGGGCGACAATGCGGCCATCCCGTTCGTGGTCGGCGACGACGACCAGTCGATCTACCGCTGGCGGGGTGCGCGCGTCGAACATATTCACCGTTTCCAGCGAGACTTCCCGAACGCCAGGGTCGTGAAGCTGGAGCAGAACTACCGCTCGACGGCCACGATCCTGAACGCCGCCAATGCGGTCATCGCGAACAACGCCGACCGCATGGGCAAGAACCTGTGGACCGAGGGAGCCGAGGGCGAGCCGATCCGGCTGTACGCCGCCTATAACGAACGGGACGAAGCCGATTTCGTCATCGGTCGCCTGCGCGACTGGATCGACCAGGGCAACGCGCGCGCCGATGCCGCGGTACTGTACCGCTCGAACGCCCAGTCGCGAGTGCTCGAGGAAAGCCTCATCAACGCCGGCATTCCCTACCGCGTCTACGGCGGCCTGCGCTTTTTCGAGCGCGCCGAGATCAAGGACGCACTCGCCTACCTGCGGCTGATATCGCATCGCGAGGACGATTCGTCATTCGAGCGCATCGTCAACCGGCCGACGCGCGGTATCGGCGCCCGCACCGTGGAAATCATGCGCGCTTATGCGCGCGCCAACAGCTGCACGATGTGGCGCGCCGCCGGGGCCGTAGCGAGCGAAGAGCTCGCCGGCCGTGCCGCGAACGCCGTGAAGGCGTTCATGAATCTAATCGAACGCATGGCGCGCGAAACGACGGGGCTCGATCTGCAGGACAAGGTCGACCACGTCATTCACGCCAGCGGCCTCGTCGAAATGTTCAGAAACGACAAGGGCGAGCGCGGCGAGACGAAGCTCGAAAACCTCATGGAGCTCGTCAGTGCGGCGAAGAGTTTCGAGCCGGACCCGGCAGGCGAGATGTCGCCGCTCGACGAGTTCCTGTCACACGCCGCGCTCGAGGCGGGCGAGGGCCAGGCCGAAGCGTGGGAAGACTGCGTGCAGCTCATGACGATGCACTCCGCGAAGGGCCTCGAGTTCCCGCTCGTGTTCCTGTGCGGCATGGAGGACGGACTGTTTCCGCACCAGCGGTCCATCGCGGACCCCAACGGCCTCGAGGAAGAGCGGCGCCTGTGCTACGTGGGCATTACGCGCGCAAAGCAGACGCTTTACGTTACCTATGCCGAGCAGCGGCGCCTGCACGGCATGGACAGTTTCTCCCAGCCCTCGCGCTTTATTTCCGAAATACCTGACGAGCATGTCGAGGAAATTCGCCCCCGCGTGCAGGTGTCACGACCGGTCCGTGCGCCGCGCTCCGGGAGCGCGGCTTCGCTCCGGAAGTCCTCGGATGCCGAAATGGGCGTGCGCCTGGGGCAGCGTGTCCGCCATGTGAAATTCGGCGACGGCGTCATTCTCAATTACGAGGGGCAGGGCGCGCATGCCCGTGTCGAGGTCAATTTTGAGACGGCCGGCACAAAATGGCTGGTTCTGTCCTATGCCAATCTCGATCTGATGTAGACTTGGCCCCCTGCAGCAGCCCTTTGTGTTGCGCCGAAAAACCTGTCGATAACAATGAAGATTCTAATACTCGGTGCAGGTCAGGTTGGTTCGTCCGCCGCTTACCATCTGTCACGCGAAGAGGCCAACGAGGTTACCGTTGTCGACGTTCGTGCGGACGTGCTGCGCGAGCTTCAGGACCGGCTGGACATTCGCACGGTCGTCGGCCATGCCGCCTACCCCGAGGTCCTCGAGCGCGCCGGCGCCAATGATGCGGACATCGTCGTTGCCCTGACCGATATGGACGAGATCAACATGGTCGCCTGCCAGGTTGCGTATACGATGTTCCACACGCCGACCAAGATTGCGCGCATCCGTTCGGCCGAGTACATGAATACCAACCAGCTTTTCTCGCAGGACGCCATTCCCATCGACGTCGGCATCAGTCCCGAGCAGCTGGTGTGCGAATACGTGGAGCAGCTGATCCTCTATCCCGGTGCGTCGCAGGTGCTCGACTTTGCCGGCGGCCGCGTCCGGCTCGTCGGCGTGCTTGCGGACCGTGACGGCCTGCTCGTCGGCCAGCGCATTGCGACGCTCAAGGAACACGTCCCGAATACCGAGGGACGCATCGCCGCAATATACCGCCACGGCAAGGCGATGCTGCCCGACGGCGAGACGGTGATCCAGGAAGGCGACGAGGTGTTTTTTATCGCCGACCGCAAGGATATTCGCGTGTTCATGAGCGAAATGCGCCGCCTGGAGGAACCGGTCCGCAGGGTCGTAATCGCGGGCGGTGGCAACATCGGCGTACGCCTCGCGCTGGCGCTCGAACAGACCAACCAGGTCAAGATCATCGAGCGCGACACCCGCCGCGCGCGGACCATCTCGGAGCAGCTCAACCGCGCCATCGTGCTCGTGGGCGACGCGGCCGACGAAGAATTGTTGCTCGAGGAAAACGTCGACAACGTGGACGTGTTCTGTGCGCTCACGAACTCCGAGGAAGCGAACATCCTGTCATCAATGCTCGCGAAGCGGCTCGGCGCCCACAAGGTCATGGCGCTGATCAACCGGGCCTCCTATGTCGACCTGGTGGAGGCGGGCAGTATCGACATCGCGATCTCGCCGCAGCAGGTGACGATCGGCTCGTTACTCGCGCATGTCCGGCGCGGTGACGTCGTCAAGGTTCACTCGCTGCGCCGCGGCGCGGCCGAAGCCATCGAGGCCATCGCGCACGGCACGGAAAAGGAGTCGCGCGTCGTGGGCCGCAAGATCGAGGACGTCGATCTGCCGAAAGGCACCGCCATCGTCGCGCTGGTGCGCAACGACCAGGTCATCATTGCGCACCACGACACCGTCATCGAGACCGACGACCACGTCATTCTCTTCATGACCGATCGACGCAAGATCGAGCGCCTCGAGCAGCTGTTCCAGGTCGGCGTATCTTTCGTCTAGGGATCCTGCCTCGGGATGAACTGGACCGTCGTACAACGCATTCTCGGGCTGCTCCTGATGGTGTTCAGCCTGACCATGCTGCCGCCGATCTTGTTCAGCCTGCTGTACGCGGACGACGCCTGGCTGTCGTTTGTCGAAGGCTTCGGGCTGACGCTGGCGGCAGGCATCGTCTTCTGGCTGCCGGTACGCCGCGAGCGCAGGGAATTGCGGCTGCGAGACGGCTTCCTCGTGGTCGCATCGTTCTGGACCGTACTCGGCACGTTCGGTGCCGCGCCGCTGTACTTCGACGATAGCCTGTCGCTCAGTTTCACGGACGCGGTTTTCGAGTCCATATCGGGCCTGACGACGACGGGTGCCACGGTCCTGACGGGCCTCGACGAGTTGCCGCGGTCGATACTCTATTACCGGCAGCAGCTGCAGTGGCTCGGCGGCATGGGCATCATCGTCCTCGCCGTCGCCGTGCTGCCGATGCTGGGCGTCGGCGGCATGCAGCTGTACAGGGCGGAGACGCCCGGTCCGGTCAAGGACACCAAGCTGACGCCGCGCATCACCGAGACGGCGAAGGCGCTGTGGTATGTCTACCTCGCGTTCACCATCAGCTGTTTCGTCTTCTACATGCTGGCAGGCATGGGCTGGTTCGATGCCCTGTGCCACGCCTTCTCGACGGTCGCCATCGGCGGCTTCTCGACGCACGATCTCAGCATCGGCTACTTCGACAGCGAGGCCGTGAACCTCGTGGCGATTGTGTTCATGTTCTTCGCCGGCATCAACTTCTCGCTGCATTTTTACGCCTGGCGTTACGTGTCCGTAAAACATTACACCCAGGACCCCGAGTTTCGCGCCTATACGTTCGTGCTGGCCGTCATGTCGGTGCTCGTCGTCTCCGCGCTGCTGTATTTCGGCACCTTCAGCGCACCGACGGACGCCATCGTTCACGGGCTGTTCCAGGCCGTTTCGATCGCGACGACGACGGGCTTCACGACCGCGGATTTTTCCGCGTGGCCGACGGCGATCCCCGTGCTGCTTATTTTCGCGAGCTTCGTCGGCGGCTCCGCCGGTTCGACCGCGGGGGGAATAAAGGTCATTCGCTGGCTGCTGGTTTACAAGCAGGGCGTTCGCGAGATCGTCCGGCTCGTGCATCCGTCCGCCGAGATCCCGGTCAAGCTCGGCAACAAGGCCGTTCCGTATCGAGTCGTCGACGCGGTCTGGGGATTTTTCTCGATCTACGTGATCGTCTTTGCCGGGATGATGCTCGCCATGATGGCGACCGGGCTCGACCAGGTAACCGCGTTTTCTGCCGTGGCCGCAACCCTTAACAATCTCGGCCCCGGCCTCGGCGAGGTTTCCAGGGGTTTCATGTCGCTGACCGACGTTGCCAAATGGATATCGATCACCGGCATGCTGCTCGGGCGCCTCGAGATCTTCACGTTGCTCGTGCTGGTTACGCCGACGTTCTGGCGGCGCTGAGACTTGAAAGAACGGCCGGCCCCCAACCGCATTCCGGACGCCTTCGACAGGATCAGCATCCTGTCCGGGCGAATCACGTCCTGGCTGACGCTCATCATGGTGATCGTCACTGTCATCGTCGTTGTCATGCGCTATGTTTTCGACGCCGGCGCCGTCTGGTTGCAGGAGTCCGTCGTCTGGATGCATGCCGTCGTGTTCATGGTTGGCGCCGCGTATACGCTGCAGCAGGACGAGCACGTTCGCGTGGATATTTTCTATCGTGGCATGAGTGAGCGCCGCCGCGCCTGGGTCGACCTGCTGGGCACGCTCGTCTTCCTGCTGCCGCTGTGTCTTTTCCTCGGCTACAAGTCCTGGGATTTCGTCTTGGTGTCCTGGCAGCTTGCGGAGTCGTCGCGCGAGCCCGGCGGCATGCCGTATCCGTTCGTGCCGTTGCTGAAGACGGTGACGCTTGTCATGCCGCTGCTGCTCGTGCTGCAGGGCCTCGCGATGCTCATCCGGGCGCTGCAGGTACTCCGGGGGCGGCGCTAGTGGAGTGGATGGCGCTGGTCCTGTTCGCGGCGGTGATCGCCGTTCTGCTCGCCGGTTTCCCGGTGGCTTTCACGCTCGGCGGGACGGCCCTCGTATTCGCGGCGATCGGC
>DATHRM010000311.1:0-1737 GCA_035465295.1 Woeseiaceae bacterium
AGAGCCATTCGGGACTGTTCGACGCTTTACGGTCGTACCAGCCCGACCTCGTGGTCAACTTCTGCGACACGGGGCTGTACAACCAGCCTGAATTCGAAATCCATATCGCCACGCAGCTCGAGGTCCTGGGCCTGCCCTACACGGGTGCCCCGCCGCGGGGCATGCTGGTCTGCTACGACAAGCAGGTCGTGCGCCGCATTGCCGAAGCGATGGGCGTCAGTGTCCCAGCGGAACGCTTCGTGCCGGCGGCCGCCGTCCGGGATGCGGCGGTGCCGGCGCTGCCCGCCCTGATCAAGCCGAATACGGCCGACGGCAGCGTCGGTATCACGAAAGACGCCGTCGTCGAAAACGAAACCGAAGCGCGCGACTATCTCGCCTGGCTTGCCGACACGTTGCCGGGCCGTGACGTATTGATCCAGGAATTCCTGCCCGGAAAGGAATTCGGCCTGGCCCTGATCGGCAACCCGGACCAGGGCTTCGAGCAGCTTCCGATGCTGGAAGTCGACTTCTCCGGGCTGCCGGAGGCCTGTGCGCCGATTCTTTCTTTCGAGTCGAAGACGGACCCCGATTCGCCGTACTGGAACGACATCGGCATTATCCCGGCGACCCTGTCTGCCGACGAGCAGCGGGAACTCGGCGCACGCTGCGAAGCACTGTTCGGCCGCCTGAGCCTGCGGGACTACGGCCGCTTCGATTTTCGCACGGCCGCGGACGGCACGATCAAGCTGATGGAGGTCAACCCGAACCCGGCCTGGGGGTACGACGCGAAACTGGCGCTCATGGCCGGTTTCGCCGGCTGGCGTTATGCCGAGCTGCTCGAGACCCTGATACGCACGGCCTGGGACCGTATCAGACGAGGCGCCGGGGCACGCTGACGTCGAATTCGCGCTCGAGGAATCGCGCGGCCCCCTCGTCGGCCTCCAGCCGGCCCCTGAGATGAAATGCATCGGCGCTCGCTGTCTGCGTCATCTCGATTCTCACCGTGACTCGCCAGTCGCCGCGCGTCAGCGTCGCACGCTGTTGCATCGTCTGCGCCGCCGACAACGGATCGTCTTCGCCGATCTCGAAGAACTTGCTGATCGTGTAGCCGACGCGCAGATCGATGTCCTCGAAGTGAACGAGGCTCGCGTCATCGAAGTCGCTGCCGTTGAGCTCGTAGTGAAACCGGTTGGTCACGAGGTCCACGGCGAGCTTGCGAACGAAATCGTGGTGACGCACTCGCTTCACGGCGGGCCGCGCGGCCATCGCCGGCGCCTCGAACGGGGGCAGGGAGGCATCCTCGTCCCGTGGCGGGCGTACGGGCAGCGTCAGTCGGCTTTCGCCGCTGACGATGCGCAGGCAGCAGGCCGCAGCGCTCGGCCAGACGATCGGCCAGTAAGCGGTCGATACAGCAACCCGGATCCGGTGTCCCGGTGGAAACGCGTGCGCGATGTCGTTCAATCTTACGTCGACCTCGTAGCGCCGGCCCGATTCGAGTGGCGTCGGCGACGCATGGCCGTCGCGATGGGCGAGATTCAGAACGCCGTAAGTAACGCGTAGTGACGATCCATCGGGCGCCACGTCGCAAAGCCGGACGATCACGTTGGCCGTCGGTTGATCCGACCGGAGCACGAGCCGTACGACCGGTGCGCCGACGATTTCAAGCCGCTCCTTGAGCCGGCGCGTATCCCAGGTCAGCGAGAGGCTGTCATCCGGGCGCTGGTCGCGCGGCATTTCGCCGTCGCTGCCGAAGGCACA
>DATHRM010000312.1:0-1731 GCA_035465295.1 Woeseiaceae bacterium
CTAGGTCATGTTGACAAATGCCTGAACCACACGCGGGCCGATACGATCTCGATGAAGCCGAGGTAGCTTGCAGCGGTCTTGTCGTAGCGGGTCGCGAGCCGACGGGCATTCTTCAGGCGGTTGATGCAGCGCTCGATCCGATTGCGGAGCGCGTAGATGAAGCCGTCGATCGGCGTCTGCTCCTTGCGGTTCCGGCGGGGCGGGATGACGGCGGTGCCTCCGCCCGCTTCGACATGCTCGCGGATCGCGTCGGAGTCGTAGCCCCGGTCGGCGATCAGCACCCTGGTCGCGGGCAGAGCCGCGTCCGCCGTGTCCTGGTAGCCGGTATAGTCCGAGACCTGCCCGGCGGTGATCGCAGCCTTCATCGGCAGCCCGTGCCCGTTGGTGCGGAGGTGGATCTTGGTCGAAAAGCCACCTTTCGAACGGCCGAGATCCTGGCTTTGAGTCCCCCCCTTGCGCCGGCAGCGCAGTGATGCGCCCGGACGATGGTGCTGTCGATCATCTGCACCGTGTCGGGGACGGCCCGGCTCTCGTTCAGCACCTCCAGGATCGTCTCCCAGAGGCCCGCCAGCGTCCAGCGCCGGAACTGGCGGTAGACCGAGCCCCATTTGCCGAATTCCTCGGGCAGGTCACGCCACGGCGCACCAGTCCGCGCGATCCAGAACACCCCGTCCAGGACGCGGCGATGGTCGGCAGGGCGCCGACCGCCAGGCCCCCGGATTGCCATGATGAATGGCTCAAAGAACGCCCACTCCGCGTCCGACATCAGGTTGCGCGCCAAGACAGCCTCCCTCGCGAAAGCTATCTTGAATCACG
Organism: Woeseiaceae bacterium; assembly: GCA_035465295.1. Taxonomy (GTDB): domain Bacteria; phylum Pseudomonadota; class Gammaproteobacteria; order Steroidobacterales; family Woeseiaceae; genus UBA1847. The sequence continues at coordinate 817 of DATHRM010000312.1, forward strand.
CTCACCGCCGACTGTGAATCCCGTTTGTCAACACTGCCTAACCATTCTTTTCTTAACGTTTTCTTCGTCGGTCTGGTGCCAACATTTCAGCGGCGCCGCGATGGTTGAGCGTTCTTTCCGTCCCGCCCGGATTGCGGTAATGTGGGAGAGGGTGGGAAAGGTGTGTAGCGTAGGTATGGTTAGATGGCTGAGAACGATATTTTTTCTGACGTAATCCAGACCGATCTCGCGCGGATCCCGCTGTTCGAGGCGCTGCATTCGGAGAAATTCAACAGCAGCGAATACCTGATCTCGCAAGTCGTCGTGAAGAACATCTTCACCGACTTCGACCGCCTTCTCTCGCGCCATCTGGCGGCGACGCGCGGCGAGGGCTTCCCGCACTACACGGCGTTCGTGCGCTTCCGCGAGCAGGGCACGCTCGGCAAGTGGAAGAGCTTCGACCCGAGCCACCACACGTCGGTGCCGCACGCGCTGCGCCAGATCGCCGACCGCGCGGTCAGCTTCGGCCGCAACGGCGGCCTGATGCTGCGCCACGGCGGGCGCAGCAGCGGCGACGAGGACGAGGGGATGGAGGTGCCGCTCGAGCGCGAGGACGTGAACACGCTCAAGGACGCGCTCGAGGCCTTCGAGGCGATCGGGGAGCCCGAGTTCATGGAGATCTCCGGCGATTTCGACATCGTGTTCTGCCGCCCGACGCCCGAGCAGCGGCCGATCACCATGTATCTCCGCAAGGGCAGCGCCAGCGTGCCGAGCGACCGCAGCGCCACCGGCACGCCGTTCGAGTGCCCAATCGCCGGCTTCCGCCGCGGCATCCTCGACGATCTCGGCGCGCAGGGCTACGTCGCCGCCGCGCGCCACGCGCTCTCGGCCGCGAAGGCGGCCGCGGTCAGCGACTTCCGGGCCGAGGCCGAGGCG
>DATHRM010000313.1:0-3542 GCA_035465295.1 Woeseiaceae bacterium
CCATACTCGCCGTGTATCTCGCCCCCGGCCTGCAACCCGCGTCGAGCAACATCGAATGACCGCGATCCAGGACAGGATTCCGCACAACCACTGCTACGGCTGCGGGCCGGACAACCCCGACGGGCTGCAGATCAAGAGCTACTGGGACGGCAAGGAGTCCGTGTGCACGTACCTGCCGCGACCCGAGCAGTGCGCGGGACCCACCCAGTACCTGTACGGCGGGACAATTGCCAGTATCATCGACTGCCACAGCGTGTGCACGTCGATTGCGAATTACTACGAGCGCGACGGTTTTGACATCGGCGAGGGTCCGCCGATCTGGTGCGTCACGGGGAGCCTGACTGTCAGGTACCTGAAGCCGATACGGATCGACAGGCCCGTCGAACTGAGGGCGACGATCCGGGTATGCAGCGACAGGAAGACCATCGTCGACTGCGAGGCGATATCCGGGGGTGACGTGGCGGCGGTGGGCGAAGTCATCGCCATTCGAGTGCCGGACACGTGGCGCTCCGACGACGAGGGTAAACGATGAAAATGAAAGCAGCGGTCGCTTTCACCTGGCTGGCCTGCGTCGCCGGTTGCGCAACGAACGACGGCGTTGCGGGCACGTACGCGCCGTCCTGCGTAGCCTTCGAAGGCAGTACGATCGAGCTGGAAGACAGCCGGTTCACCTGGGACAAGTTCACGGATGAAGTCACGGTCGACGACGCCGGCAACACGGTCGACCCGTTTCCCGGCTTCCCCGTGCGCGGCACCTATACGGTCGAGGGCGACGTCGTAAGCCTGGTGACCGACGTCGGCGAACTCGCCGCCGAACTGCATCTCGTCCGCCGGCCCGGCCAGGTCTACCTGCTGACCGATGCGGAATTCGACGCCTGGCGGAATAGCGGCACGGTTCCGAAATGCGCACTGCTCCTCGGCGCAGGCGAGTAAGTAAGACGCCGGAAACTCCCGCGCGAGGGATTTGTCGAAATTCTGAGAACTGCGGCACACTCTGGATAGCGATGTCGCTCCGAAGCGACGGTTTATTCCTTGTCGCGCCCAACGGCGTTTGATTAGCTATCCATTGGTCATTTTCAACGATCGCGAGAGCATTATGTCAGGCGTCCGATGGTTAGCTGCATGGGCAGTATTGTGCTTTTCGATGGCGGCGCAAGCCGCCACGATTTCCCTTGCCCACCATGAACCGATGCAGCGCCTGAACATCAACGGCCCCGACATCGAGGGCAGCCAGAAGATCCGTGTGGCCGGTCCCGTCGAGATGAGCTTCGATGCAATGGGCCGCAGCTTCGAACTGCAGCTGTCGCCCAACGCCCGGCTGCTCGACACGGCCCGCGATCTCGCCGGCAACTCCGTGATCCCGTACCGGGGCAAGCTGGCAGGCAATGAGGATTCCTGGGTTCGCATCGTGATCGCGGACGGGGCCCCGGCCGGACTCATCTGGGACGGCAGCGAGCTCTTCGCGATCGAACGGCCGGGCGACAATGTTGTCGGCTCGGACTCGACGATCATCTACCGGCTCGCAGACGCGATCATTGCGCCCGGCTCGATGACCTGCGGCGCGGGCGGCAGCCTGACGAATGGCGGCGCCGTCTACAAGACACTTACCGCCGAACTCAGTGCGGCGACCGCGCAAGCCGCAGGCGCAGTGTCCGAAATCGACATCGGCATCGTTGCCGACGGCGAGTTTTTCGGCAGGCACGGCAATAACTCCAACCAGAGGATCATCGATCGAATGAGCCTCGTGGACGGCTACTTCAGCGAACAGGTGGGTATTCAGATCAACTGGCCGCTTGTACAGGTCTATTCAGACTCCGCAACGGACCCGTTTACCGATACGCTGGTGGCAGGCGATCTGCTCGTGGAACTGAGGGACTACCGTGATGGTGAGCCAAATCAGCACGTGAACGGTCTCACCCACCTGTGGACGGGCCGGAACGTCGAAAGCGATACCGGCAACAATTCGACGGTGGGCATCGCGTATACCGGCGAGCTTTGCAGCCGCCGCTTCGGCGCGGGCCTCAGCGAGGGCCTCGGCAGCACGAGCTTCGACAGCCTGGTCGCCGCGCACGAGATCGGCCACAACTTCGGCGCCCCGCACGACGGCACCTCCGGCAACTGCTCGTCTGTTGACACCAGCTCGAACGATTACCTCATGGAGCCCACGCTGAACGGCTCCAGCACGTTCTCGCAGTGCAGCCTCGACGAGATGTCCGACGACATCGCGAATGCAAGTTGCATCACGCCCCTGCCGAGCGTCGACATGAGCTTCGGTCTGGGCGATCCGCTGCCGTCCGTGCTGCTGGGCAATACCGCGACGGTCACCTTCGACGTCGTCAACGGCGGAACGCTGCCGGCGAGCAACGTGACCGCCGACTTCGAATTGCCGGCCAATATCTCGCTGATTTCAGCCGCGGCATCCATGGGCAGCTGTACCGACGGCGGCGGCATGGTGAACTGCGCCATTGGCGAGGTCCAGGGCACGACGACGATAACGGTCACGCTGACGTCCGATACGGTGGCCGTCGGCAGCGGCACGTTCAATGCGAACGTCTCGGCGGACATCGACGACGACACCACCAACAACCAGAGCAGCCTCACGCTCACCGTGCAGCCGGCCGTCAACCTGTCGATTACGCCGCCGACGGCGCGCCAGGTCCGCGTGGACCAGAGCACGGCGCTCACCGCGCTGATCGAGAACACGTCCATCCTGGATGCGACCGGCGTAAGCCTCAGTGCCACGCTGTCGTCCGGCCTGCGTGCCGACAGCGCAAGCTGGCCGCTCGGCACCTGCACCGTCAGCAGCAACCAGGTCGACTGTGTGGGTACGAACTTCGCGGCACTCTCGAACGTGACTCTGAGCCTCGGCGTCACGGCGCTGACAGAGGGCACGAAGACGGTCAATTTCTCGATGTCGTCCACAGAGGACGAAGCGGACCCGGCCAACAACTCGGCAAGCGCAACCGTGAATGTCAGTGCACCGGCTCAGGAAGAAAGCAGTGGCGGCGGCGCCGGACTCTGGCTGTTGCCGCTACTCGGGCTGTTCGCGCTCAGGCGGCGCGAGCCCCGTCGCGGATAAAGCTCTCGCCGTAGTCCAGCGGCGGCAAGCCGAAGTAGCTTGCCAGGCTCTGCCCGATATCGGCGAAGGTCTTTCGCTTGCCGAGCGACCCGGCCGCCAGGCCGTTGCCGAATGCCAGTACGGGTATGTGTTCGCGGGTGTGGTCCGACCCTTCCCAGTTCGGGTCACAGCCGTGATCGGCGGTAATCACCAGCAGATCGTCGGGCCGCATCCGGTCGAGCAATTCCGGCAGCCGGCCGTCAAAATACTCCCGCGCCGCCGCGTAGCCCGCGATGTCGCGCCGGTGCCCGTACAGCATGTCGAAGTCGACGAAATTCGTGAAAACGATCGAGCGATCGCCCGCTTCGGCCAGAGCGTCGAGCGTCGCATCAAACAGCGCGGCGTTGCCGCTGGCCTTCACCTTTTTCGTGATGCCCTGGTTCGCATAGATGTCAGCGATCTTGCCGATGCTGATGACCTCGCC
>DATHRM010000314.1:0-9917 GCA_035465295.1 Woeseiaceae bacterium
GACGACGACGTATTCCTGTCGCGGATCGAGCGTCCAGCGAATGCGCACGACGTCGGCGCGAAAACCCGCGGAACGCAGCTGTTCGATACGCAGCAGCTGGTTGCGGCGCAGCTGGTCGCCCTCGGTCTTCACTTCGACGAACCGCGCGCCGTCGTCATCGAGCACGAGCAAGTCGGGATAGCCGTAACGGGAGCCCTCGTAATCCCTGCAGAAACGCATCAGTACCTGCCGCAGCGGTTCGCCGCGCTCGCTCTCGAGCAGCGCGAACAGCGCGTCGATGACGCCCTTGCGCCAGCGGAACACGCCGTTGGGCGTGCCGTAGCAGGCCGTGCTCGCGCGCAGCAGTTCGCGGATCACCGCTTTCGGTTCGTCGAGCCGGGCCAGCTTGCGGTCGATGGCGGCGCGGTTGTCGTCGTAGAAGGTGCCCGTGGTCAGGTTGCGCGGCAGGAACTCGAACGGCGAATGCAGGCCGGCCTCGTCGCCCGCGAACAGCTCGTCCCAGAAATAGAGACCGAAAAAAGTCCTCCAGAGCGCATTTTCGACACGGAACGCGCGCCAGCCCGCCCTTTCGAAACAGGCCGCGGCGGCGCGCTCGGGGGAACCGCTTTGCGCCTCGTCGATGTCGATCGTCTGTGCAGCGCGCAGTACGTCCGTCACGGCGGACGTGCGCTTGCTGCCGAACCTGCGCTCGTAGAGATCCCTCGCGAACAACCATTCCTCGTCGCTGCCGGGATCATCTATGCATTTCTCCAGGTAGTGCCTGGCCTCGTCCTTCTGGCCGCTCGCGAGCAGCAATCGCACACAGCGTTCCGTGCACTTCGCGGACTCCCCGGCCTGGAACAGGCGCAGGGCAGCGTAGGTATCGCCGGCTTTTTCCGCGATTCGCCCGAGGCGGTAGGCGAGCTTGTCGCGCAGCGCCGCCGCGCCGGGACTGACCGGGTCGGGCCACTCGCAGAACTGGTCCATGAGCTCCTCGACCACGCCCGCGGAGGCTGACCGCAGGCGCGCGAGGCGCGTTTCGAAGTAATAATGCTCGAGCGCTTCTTCGCGATCCGCAAAGCGCGGCTCGAAAGTCTCGCGAAAATTGTGCGTCCTGACGATCCCGAGGTCCCGCATCGTGAAACGTGCCAGCCCGTCCTGAAGGCGGCCGAAGTACAGGAACATCAGGAAATTCACCTCGTCTGCCCGGCTCTGTACGACGAGCCTCGACAGGTCGGCGCGGCTGACGAAATCGGCGGGCGTACAGTTCGCGCGCGCAAACTCGACGAACTCCGCCTTCTTCATCGAACCCGGGAGGCCGACGAACATCGGGGCCAGCGCCGCGTACAGTTCTGCTCGCGTCAGGAAGCCGAGTAACTCGTCGAAGTGCAGCTCGGACGGCGACTCGAGCCAGCCCTGCTCGCGGAGTATCGCCACGAGCGGGGTCGCGTCGCCCAGCTCGGGATACTTCAGGCGATGCGTCGCGAAGACATACCCCTTGCGGTTGACCAGCCTTACGTAAAGCCGCTGCGCGTCCCCGGGGAGGCGCTCGAAGTCGCGGATGAACGCGTTATGGCTGTCGAGCAGCACGTGCCCGTAATGCGCCTCGACGAAGCGAACCATCTCCACGAAATGGGCATGATAATAATAAGTCGGAAGCTCCCCCCGCATGGGCCGCATATTGCAGCGCTGCCGCCCGGTGGGCAACATGCCCGCATGCCCGCCGCCCGAATCGTCGCAAGTCTGCCCGCCCTGCTGGCGCTGGCATCGCTGCATGCGGCACCGCTGTTCGAGGATTCGGCGGTCATGGACGCCACGCTCGAGGGTCCGCTGGCCGAGCTGATGCGTAACGCGGAATCCCGCGAGCAACAGCCTTTCGTGTTGCGGGCCGGGGACACGGAGCATGCAATCAAGGTCCGCGTGCGCGGCAAAAGCCGCCTGCGCGTCTGCGATTTCCTGCCGCTCAGGCTGAATTTCAGAAAAAGCGAGGTCGCCGGCACGGTGTTCGCGGAGCAGGACAAGCTCAAGCTCGTCGTGCCCTGCCACACCTCGGAACGCGCGGAAAAAAACCTCATCGAGGAATACGCGGTTTATCGCCTCTTCAATTTGCTGACGCCCGCGAGCTATCGGGTGCGCCTTACGCGAATGACCTTCACGGACACGAGCCGGGAGGACGACAGCATGCGTCTGCATGCGTTTCTGCTGGAGCCCGGACAGCGGCTGGCGGAACGCCTCGGCGGACAGGAATCGGAGCGGGCTGGCGTCTCGGCGAGCTGGCTCGAACCAAAGCAGATGGCGCTGGTTTACGTGTTTCAATACCTCATCGGCAACGTCGACTGGTCGCTGGTCAGGCCGCTGGAGGAGAAAGCCTGCTGCCATAACGGTACGCTCGTCGAAACCGGCTCGGAGCTTCTCTACGTCCCTTACGACTTCGACCTTTCCGGTTTCGTCGACGCGCCCTATGCGTTTCCGCCGGCGGAGCTGCGCCTCAGAAGCGTCACGCAGCGCCGCTACCGCGGCTTTTGTACGGACAGGACGTACCTCGAGCAGGCGCTGGACACGATCGTATCGAAGCGCGGGGAGATCGACGCTGTCATACGGTCATTGCCGGTCCTGAGCGAGAAAGACAAGGCGCGCCGCATGGGCTACCTGGACCGGTTTTTCCGGAGCGCGGAAAACAGGGACCGGCTGCTGAAGCGATTCGAACGACGCTGCCTCGATTAGGCGCGCACGCCTTGCACGTAGGTTGCCGCGACGTTGCGGTCGTCGCCGAGCACGATGAGCGCGAACAGCAATTCGCCGAGCGACGCGGCAAGTGCGGTGCGGTGCGCGCTGATCGACGTGCCCTGCGGGTCCAGCACGATGAAGTCGGCCTCCTTGCCCACCCCGAAGTTGCCGATGCGGTCGTCGAGATACAGGGCCTCCGCCGCCCCGAGCGTGGCGAGGTAAAGCGCCCGTCCGGGCGGCAGCGGCTGCCGCTGGAGATGCATCACCTTGTAGGCCTCGCGCATCGTCTTCAGCAGCGACAGGCTGGTGCCGCCGCCGACGTCGGTGCCGAGCCCGACCCGGATCCGCCGCTCCCGCAGCCGGCGCAGATCGAAGAGGCCGCTGCCGAGGAACATGTTCGATGTCGGGCAGTGCGCCGCGGCCGCACCGCTGCCCGCCATGAGCCGGCATTCCTCGTCCTCGAGGTGCAGGCAATGGGCAAACACCGACCGTTCGCGCACCAGCCCGAAGCGGTCGTAGACATCGAGATAACTCGAACTCCACGGAAACAGCCGCGAAATCTGTTCGACCTCGTCGTGGTTCTCGGCGAGGTGGGTGTGCACCCACACGTCCGGGTACTCGGCAGCGAGACGCCCCGCCGCCTCGAGTTGCGCTTCGCTCGACGTCAGCGCGAAACGCGGCGTGATGGCGTAACCCAGCCGGCCCTTCCCGTGCCAGCGCTCGATCAGCTGCCGGCTGTGCTCGTAGCCCGTCGCCGCGCTGTCGCGCAGGGTTTCGGGGCAGTTGGAATCCATGAGCACCTTGCCCGCGATGAGGCGCATGTTCTTTGCGGCCGCCGCTTCGAATATGGCGTCGGCGGAGTGAGCGTGCACGGTGCCGAATACCAGCGCCGTGGTGGTGCCGTTTTTCAGGAGTTCGTCGACGAACAGGCCGGCAACCTCGCGGGCGTAAGCCTCATCCGAGAAGCGCATCTCGCTCGGAAACGCGTACCGGTGCAGCCAGTCCAGCAGCTCCTCCCCGAAAGACCCGATGACGTCCAGCTGCGGATAATGGACGTGACAGTCGATGAACCCCGGCACGATGAGCTTGCCGGTAAAATCCTCAACGCGCGTATCAGCGGAGAGCGACCCCATGATCTCGTCGGCAGCGCCGAGCCCGGCGACGAGCCCGTCCTCGACGACGAGTATGCCGTCGTCGAAATAGACGATGGCGTCATCCCGGTCCTGCTCGCCGGGATCGGCGACGCAGTGGAACAGGGAGCCCCGGAACGCCGTACGCATGCCGTCACGGCTCCAGCAGGAGCACGCTGTCGTCCAGCATGTGTTCATCGCAGTTGGGCGCGTCGCCCGCGCGGTCGATCACCAGGAACTCCTGTCCGGACTCGAAAGCGATCAATGGCATGTGCCAGGTGCCGCGGCCGTAGTTGATGCCCTGCCGGCCGTTGCTGACGAACGCCTGCAGGTCGTCGGCAACGACACTTTCCGCGGCTGGCGCGACGACGACCACAAATTGCACGGGGGCCAGCGGCACGAATGCCTGGCTCCCGAGCGGATGACGTTCCACGACGTCGAAACGGTAAGGCAGCGTCGTCGCGCTGCGGCAGCGCGCGATGCTGACGCGGACACGACCGTCTGTGCCCACGTCCACATTGCAGAGATCGTCGAAGCGCTCGAAGCGCGCCGCGTTCATGGTGTCACGCTGCATCGCGTGCGTCTCGATGACGTCGCCGAAAGGCAGGAAGCGCTCGCGCGTCAGCGGTAACGGCTTGAGCGTGCGGGCGCTCACGAGCCCTCCCTGCCGGCGACGCGGCCGAATACACGCAGCCGGCTCACGCCGCCGTCGGGATAGATCGACAGGCGCACGTGACTGACCGCGCCCAGGTCCATCAGTTCGGATTCGAAGAAATGCTGCTTGTCCATCGCGAGCTTCGACTCGGGCAGCAGGGTCTGCCAGCACTCACTGTCCGGCGTCGCTTCGTCATGGCTGGCGAACAGCGCGGCTTCGACGGATACCCGGTCGGGATAGTTGCCCTTGAAGTGCGCGGTATCGATCTCCACCCGCTCGACGACGCCGGGTTTGCCGAGCGCGGCGACCACCCAGTCGTTGCCCGGCCCGCGCCGGCGTGCCGTCTCCCAGCCGTCGCCCATGTTCACGCCGCGGCCGGGCAGGTTGAGATTGTGCATGCTGCCGTAATGTTCGTCGCTTGCTGCGAGCGCGCGGCCGCCGTTCTTCAGCGCGAACAGGTCGATGACGCCGCCGCCGGTTTCGATATCCGCGCGTACTTCGCCGTAAATCCGCAGCCGCGCGATACCGCCGTCGGGGTAGATGTTGAGCCGCAGGTGCGTCCAGGCACGGTTGTCGCTTACCTCGACGAAATGCTGCCGGTCGCCTGCAAGGTCGGTCCGCGGCACGATTTCTGTCCAACCCGACTCCGGCACGTCGTCATCGCTGACGCAGGCGTCGATCGAGGCCTGCGGCGGGAAATTGCCCGTGAAATGGCGCGTATCGATATCGACGCCGTGGACGATGCCCGGCACGCCCAGGCGAATGATGCAGAAATCGTGACCGGGCGTGCGGCGGCGGCGGCTTTCCCAGCCGTCCATCCACTTGCCGTGATCGTCGTACCTGTCCTCGATGAATACAGGGTCCGTTGGCTGGATGAGCCGTTCCTTGGCGGCGAAGAATTCGTCGCTCGCGTGGGTCACGCGAGTCCCGAGACGCGGTTGCTCGAGGCGGATCCACGCCCGGAACGGGTTATCGGATGCCGGCATCAGTTGGCTCCCAGGGCAACCAGCCGCAAACGTGCAATCCTGTGTATCTCGACGAGGGCATTCTCGAATTCCGTATCGTAGTCATTCTCGAGCCGTGACTCGAATGCAGCGAGGATTTGCGCACGGCTGCAGTCGCGGACCGCCATGACGAACGGGAAGCCGAATTTCCTTCGGTAGGCGCGGTTGAGCGCCTGGAAACGCGCGTACTCCTCCGGCGAACACTGGTCGAGGCCTGCACTGGCCTGCTCGCTCCTGGAATCGTCGGTCAGTTCGCCCGCGATCGCCGCTTTCCCGGCGAGATCGGGGTGCGCGCAAATCAGTGCAAGCTGCTGCTCGCGCGACGCGTTGTCCACGCAATCCACCATGACGCGGGCGATGACGTCGATATCCGCGCTGCCGTCGACGAGCGGCGCCGCTTTCTCCGCGACCCACGGCGAATTCTCGTAGATGCCGCCAAAACGCTTTATGAATTCACGCTCAGTCATGCTGCACCTCGTTTACCGGGAAATGCTCGGCCCAGTGCCGCGCGATGTCAACGCGCCGGCACACCCACGCGTCGTCGAACGACGTCACGTAGTCGAGAAACCGCGCCAGCGCGGCCGTGCGACCCGGCCGCCCCGCAAGCCTGCAGTGCAGGCCCACCGACATCATGCGTCCGCCCTCGGCATGCAGCACGTCGAAGGCATCCTTCAGGTAGTCGAAAAACTGTTGCCCGGAATTGAAGCCCTGCGCGGTGGTGAAGCGCATGTCGTTGGCATCCAGCGTGTAGGGCACCATCAGCTGCGGCTTTGCCTGCGAGCGGTCCCAGTACGGCAGGTCGTCCGCGTAGGAGTCCGCACTGTAGAGGAACCCGCCTTCCTCGGCGACGAGCCGGAGCGTGTTCGGGCTGCAGCGGCCGAGGTACCAGCCGAGCGGGCGCTCGCCGGTCACCTGCGCGTGAATGCGGATCGCTTTCTCGAGGTGCTGTTTCTCGATCCCGGCGTCGACGGCCTGGTAGTCGATCCACCGGTACCCGTGGCTGGCGATTTCCCAGCCGGCCTCCTGCATCGCGGCCACGGCTTCCGGGTTGCGCTCGAGCGCCATGGCCACGCCGAACACGGTGACCGGGAGTTCGTGTTCGGCGAACAGCCGATGCAGCCGCCAGAACCCGGCGCGCGCCCCGTATTCGTACAGCGACTCCATGTTCATGTGGCGCTGGCCCGGGTAGGCAACGGCACCGACGATCTCCGACAGGAAGGCCTCCGACGCGGCATCCCCGTGCAGGACGCAGTTCTCGGCGCCTTCCTCGTAATTGATGACGAACTGGACGGCGATGCGCGCGCGCTGCGGCCAGTTCGGGTCGGGCGGCTTCCTGCCGTAGCCCCGCAGGTCGCGCGGATAGTCGCCGCCGCTCATTGCTCCGCTCCCGGGCCTGTGCGGTACCAGCGATCGATCAGGGCCCGCTCTTCCTCGGTGATGTTGGTGAGGTTGCCGATCGGCATGACGCGCGTGAGGACCGTCTGGTGATGGATGCGCAGCGCCTCGGCCAGGATCTGCCGGTCGGTCTCGAGCACCACGCCGGCCGGCGCCGCCTGGAAGCCGGGATGCTCGGGCGACTCGGCATGACACGTGGTGCAACGCTGGTGCACGACCGTGCGCACGGCATCGAAGTCCGCCCTGCCCGCGCTTGCGGCTGTATCGCGCGGCGCGATGGCGACGGCAACGATCAACAGCAGCAGCGCTGCCGCAACAATGGGCAACGGCGACGCACGGCCCGAGTGTCGCGCGACGAAGTAGACACGGACCAGCGCCCCGGCCAGCGAGATCGCGATGAGGATCGCCCAGTTGTACTCGTGGTTGTAGGTCATCGCAAAATGGTTGCTGATCATCGTGAACAGCACGGGCAGCGTGAAATAGGTGTTGTGCACGGAGCGCTGCTTGCCGCGGATGCCCGGCAGCGGGTCGGGGGTTTCGCCGCGCTCGGCCGCCGCAACCATCTGCCGCTGGCCGGGGATGATCACGAAGAAAACGTTCGCCGCCATGATCGTGCCGAGCACCGCGCCGAAATGCAGGTAGGCGCCGCGGCCGCTGAACAACTGGCACAGCCCCCATGCGAGAAGGGCCGCGAGAACCAGCAGGACGGCGGCAAACAGCGGCCCGTTCTGAACGAGCGGCGATTTGCACAGGGCGTCGTACACGAACCAGCCCGCGACGATGAACGCGAGCGACAGCCCGCTGGCCGTCAACGGGCCCAGGCTCGCAACCGACGGGTCGACCAGGTAGACCTCGGCGCCCAGCCAGTAGACGAGCACCAGCAGGAACATGCCCGACAGCCACGTCGTATAGGCCTCCCACTTGAACCAGTGCAGCGTCTCCGGCAGGACCGGCGGCGCGACCCGGTATTTCTGCGCGTGATAAAAGCCGCCGCCATGCACGGACCAGAGCTCGCCGCCCACGCCCTTGTCGCGATCGGCCTCCGCCCGCGGCGGCTGCAGGTGATTGTCCAGCCAGACGAAGTAGAACGATGAGCCGATCCAGGCAATGCCGGCGATCATGTGCAGCCAGCGCACGAGCAGGTTCAGCCAGTCGGAGACGTAAGCTTCCAAGTCAGCTCCCGATCGGCTGCACGTTGCCAGCGAGCGGACGTTCCTGCGGCAGCGGTCGCTCGTGCGCCTGCAGGATCTCCGCGGCAGCCGCGATGGCGATCTCGGCGGGCTTCTTGCCGCTGATGCCGGTCACGCCGATCGGGCACACGAGCCGGTCTATCGCGCCCTGCGACAGCCCCTGCTGGCGGAAGCGCTTCTCGAAGCGACGCCGCTTGGTCACGGAGCCGATCAGGCCGCAGTACGCGCCATCGCCGCGCCTCAGGATGCGGTCGCAAATATCGAAATCCAGCGGATGGCTGTGCGTCATGACGAGGTAGTAGCTCGCCGGCGGCATCGCAGCGACCTCCAGCGCCGGCTCGCCGGTCTCGATGATCTTCACGTTGCGCGGCACGGCGCGGAAGATGCCCGGCCTGCTGTCGACCCAGCGAATATTGCAGTCCAGCCCGGACAGCACGTTGACGACGGCGGCACCCACGTGGCCCGCCCCGAAGACGGCGATGTTGAAGTCGCTCGGCAGCACCGGTTCGAAGAACATGGCCTGATTCACGGCCGCCGCCCCGCCCTGCACGTAACCGCGGGCCTCGGCCACGATCCCCGGATCGCACGCATCCTCGTCGACGCCGAACACGGCATCGGCCGTGACGACGAATTTCGATCCCGTTTGCGTGGCGGTGACCAGTACCGACGGCTGCCCCTGGCCGTGGAGTGCGTTCAGGTCGCGCAGCCAGTCGGGCAGGCCCGCGCCAACCGGCTCGAACAGCACGTCCACGACGCCCCCGCAGCACTGGCCCAGCGCCGGGCCCAGCGGGAACCGCCGCGTCTCGGGCGCGCCTGCCCTGTCGAGCAGCCCGGCGGCAATATGGGTGCACTGGTGCTCCAGCTGGCCGCCGCCGATCGTGCCGATCGTTTCGCGGGCGGTGACGATCATCTTCGCGCCGGTTTCCCGCGGCGACGAGCCGCGGATGCCGGAAATCGTGACCAGCACGGCCGTATCGCCCGCCGCGGTGAGGTCGGACAGTTCGTCGATCCACTCGTTCACGGTTGCGCCGCCCCGATTGCGCGCAGTACCGCCTCGGGTGTCGCCGGCGTATCGAGCGCCGGCAACGGATTGCCGTCGGTCGCGATCGCGTCGCGAATGGCATGAAACACGGAGATCGCCAGCATCAATGGCGGTTCGCCGACGGCCTTGGAACGGTAAATCGTGTCTTCGCGATTCGCGGCGTTCGCAAGCATCGTCACGTTGAACTCGGGCGCGAGATCGGAGCAGGTCGGGATTTTGTACGTGGAGGGTGCGTGGGTCTGCAATTCGCCTGCGTCATTCCACCACAGTTCTTCCGACGTCAGCCAGCCGGCGCCCTGAACGAACCCGCCCTCGATCTGGCCGAGATCCATCGCCGGGTTCAGGGACTCGCCACAGTCGTGCAGGATGTCGACGCGCAGGATGCGATTCTCGCCGGTCAGCGTGTCGACGATAACTTCGCTGACGGCCGCGCCGTAGGCGAAGTAGAAGAAGGGGCGCCCGCGGTAGGTGCTGCGATCGTAGTTGATCTTCGGCGTCTTGTAGAAACCGGTCGCCGACAGCGGGATGCGGTCGAACCAGGCAAGCTGGACGAGTTCGGCGAAATCGAGCGAGTCGGAACCGACCGACACCGTCCCGTGTGCGAAGTCGACTGCGCTCTCGTTGACCGAGAAGTGGCGCGCCGCAAATTCAACGAGGCGGTTGCGTATCTTGCGCGCAGCGGCCTGCGCCGCCTTGCCGTTCATGTCCGAGCCGCTGGATGCAGCCGTTGCAGACGCATTCGGCACCTTGCTGGTGTCGGCGGCATTGATGCGGATTGCGGATACGGGAATGCCG
>DATHRM010000315.1:0-3556 GCA_035465295.1 Woeseiaceae bacterium
CAGCACCATCGAGGACTCCGTGGTCCTCCCGGATGTCGATATCGGCGAGCATTGCCGCGTCAAACGAGCGATCATCGACCGCGGCACGGTGCTCGAGGCCGGCACGGTCATCGGCGAGGACCCCGAGGCCGATCGGGAGCGCGGCTTCCGTATCACGGAAAACGGCATCACGCTCGTAACGCCGGACATGCTCGGCCAGCATTTGCATTTCACGCGCTGAGTTGAGGCTGCCCGCTATCGCTACCAAGCACGTCCTGTTCGTTGCCGCAGAGAATGGAGCGCTGCCCGGCGGCAAGGTCGGCGGCATCGGCGACGTCGTCCGCGACTTGCCCCGCGCATTGCAGGAACAGGGCTGGCACGCCACCGTGCTGACCCCGTCGTACGGTTCGTTTCACCGGCTGGCCGGCGCTGGCGAACTGGCCTCGTTCCCGGTCAGGTTTCGCGGCGCGGAACATACGGTCCACGCATTCGAACTGGTCGTGGAGTCGGTTCGCATCGTGCTGTTCGAACACGACTTCATGGTGCCCACCGAAGCCGGATGGGTTTACCATGACGACGGACCCCTGCGTCCGTACGCGACCGACGCCAACAAGTTCGCTTTCTTCTGCACGGCGGCCGCTGCCTGGATCGACACGCTCGGCAGTGCACCCGACGCCGTGCACCTGCACGACTGGCATGCCGCCTTCTACCTCCTGCACCGAGAATTCTCGCCGAGCGGGGAACGCCTGCGCAGGATCCCGACCGTATTCACGATTCACAATCTCACCTACCAGGGGCAGAGGCCGTTGCACGGCAACGATTCCTCGCTCGAGGCCTGGTTCCCCGGAATGAACTACGACGCCAGGGTACTGGCGGACCCGGCCGCCGAAGATTGCATCAACCCGATGGCATTCGCGATCCGGCGCGCGGACCGCATCAGCACGGTGTCGCCGACCTACGCGCAGGAGATTCAGTGCCCGAGCAATCCCGCCACCGGCTTTATCGGGGGAGAAGGCCTCGAGAGCGACCTTATCCGGGCGGCCGAAGAGGGCCGGCTGTTAGGGATTCTGAACGGGTGCGAATACCCGGCAAATCCGGGCCGCAGGCCCGGCTGGCAAAAGCTGATGATCGCCGCCGGCCAGACCGTGGACGAATGGCGCCACGATAATCCCGGCACCGCCGTCCACGAACTCGCGGCACAACGCCTTGGCGAGTTGCCGAATCGCCGGCCGCTGCACGTACTCACGAGCGTCGGGCGAATCGTCTCGCAGAAAATGCAGCTTTTCCTGGAACCGCTGGCGGACGGGCGCAGCGCGCTCGAACACATTCTCGACAATCTCAAGCGCCGCGGCGTGCTGGTCATGCTCGGCAGCGGAGAGCGCGGCTACGAAGAGCGGCTGGAACGCATCGCCGCGGAGTTCGCCAACTTCATCTTCCTGCGCGGCTATGCCGAAGAGCTCGGCAATTTGCTTTACCGCGGCGGCGACCTGTTCCTGATGCCGTCGAGTTTCGAACCTTGCGGCATCAGCCAGATGCTCGCAATGCGTTCGGGCCAGCCCTGCGTCGTGCACGGCGTCGGCGGCCTGCACGACACGGTGGAAAGCGGCGTTACCGGTTTCGTCTTCGCCGGCGCCACGCGCACGGAGCAGGCCACCGCGTTCGTCGATTGCGTCGAACGGGCGCTCGAGCTGCGGCACGATCACCCGAATCGCTGGGAGAAGATACGGCAGCACGCCGCGGCGCAGCGCTTTGACTGGGCATCGGCGGCCAAACACTATATCGGGCAACTGTATGAGCACGATCGCGACTGACACAAGGAACAACAAGGACGCCTACGCTGCGCTGGCGAGCGGCCACTACGGCGACCCGTTCGGCGTGCTCGGCATACACCAGGTCGGCGGATCGCGGATCGTCCGCACATTGCAGCCTCACGCGGAACGCGTCGAGATCATCGACAACCAGGGCACGGTGCTCGACGAAATGGAACGCGTACATCCCGGCGGCATTTTCGCCGCCCTCATGCCGCCGCGGCTGCGCCACTATCGGCTGCGGCTGACGATGGCGGCCGGTAACACGATGGATATCGAGGATCCGTATCGCTTCCCGACGACACTGGGGGACCTCGACCTTTACCTGCTCGGAGAAGGCTCCGACAAGCAGATCCATACCAAGCTCGGCGCACAGCTGCGCACGGTACTGGGCGTCAGCGGCACGCGTTTCGCCGTGTGGGCGCCGAACGCCTCGCGGGTCAGTGTCATCGGCGACTTCAATGACTGGGACGGCCGTCGCCATGTCATGCGCCTGCACCCCGCCAACGGCCTCTGGGAGATCTTCGTACCGGGCGTCGGCAGCGGCGAAAAATACAAGTTCGAACTGCTCGACCGCAACGGCCGCCTGCTGCCGCTGAAAAACGACCCGTACGGACACTACCACGAGCCGCCGCCCGGCAATGCCTCCATCGTGTTTGCAAACCAGTACCAGTGGTCGGACGACCAGTGGATGCAGCGCCGCATGGCGGGGCCGGAACTCGATCGGCCGATCAGTATTTACGAAGTTCACCTCGGTTCCTGGCGCCGCCGCCCGGAAGACAATAACCGTTACCTGAGCTACCGCGAACTGGCCGACGAACTGGTCGCTTACGTGAGCGACCTGGGCTTTACGCATATCGAACTGCTGCCCGTCTCGGAACACCCGTTCGACGGCTCCTGGGGCTATCAGCCGATCGGCATGTACGCGCCGACGCACCGGTTCGGCAACCCGGACGACTTCCGTTACTTCGTGGATCGCTGCCACGCGGCCGGCATCGGCGTTATCGTCGACTGGGTGCCGGCCCACTTTCCGCGTGACGAGCACGGCCTGCGCCGTTTCGACGGCACGGCGCTCTACGAACACGAGGACCCGCGCAAGGGAGAGCATGCCGACTGGGGCACACTCATATTCAATTTCGGGCGCCGCGAAGTGGTCAATTACCTGGTCGGCAGCGCACTTTACTGGATCGACGAGTTCCACGTCGACGCACTGCGCGTAGACGCCGTCGCGTCGATGCTCTATCTCGACTATTCACGTGAAGACGGCGAATGGCTGCCCAACGAGTTCGGTGGCAACGAAAATCTCGAGGCCGTGGCGTTTCTCAAGCACCTGAACATCGAGCTGCATGCACACGGCGCGACCTCGTACGCAGAAGAGTCCACCGCCTGGCCGGGCGTCTCTCGCCCGGTTGACCAGGGCGGCCTCGGCTTCACGTTCAAGTGGAACATGGGCTGGATGAACGACACGCTGTCGTACATGAGCGAGGACCCGGTGCATCGCAAGCACCATCACGACAAGATGACGTTCGGTCTCGTCTATGCATTCAACGAAAACTTCGTGCTGCCGTTGTCACACGACGAAGTCGTGCACGGCAAGCGCTCGCTGCTCGGCCGCATGCCGGGCGACGAATGGCAGCGCTTTGCGAATTTGCGCGCCTATTTCGCGAGCATGTACGCGCACCCCGGGAAGAAACTGCTGTTCATGGGTTCCGAGCTCGCGCCGTACGACGAATGGAGCCATGACCGCTCGCTGGACTGGCACCTGCTCC
>DATHRM010000316.1:0-30923 GCA_035465295.1 Woeseiaceae bacterium
AAGCATCGCGAGCATGGTCTGTGTCCAGGTCGTTCCACATTTGGGCGGCGTGCACACAAGGATGTCACCCTTTCTTGGGCTCCAAGTCGCCCAACGCAAAGGATCGGTGGTCGACCCGCGATATGACCGAACCGCGGGTGCAAGAACTGGAGCAGGGTCATCCATGAGCCGACGATTTCACAGCCCGGCATTCTAAGCAAGCCCAGCTGTTTCAGTTGACCCCGCGCGCTCATGCCGCCCGCTGGTGGGGCGAGTCCTCGGCGGACGAGCTGACCGCCAATAAGCTTGTTCGTATCAAGAACCTGCCGATCAGCTGGGCCGACCAGCGAGAGTATCTGGGCCTTCCAGCTACCTGACCCCGGACCGCCAAATCCAGCCGCAGAGACTCTGGCCTGTCCGCCGCCCAATTCCGGCCTGAGAGCCATCAGGCGGTCCGGAAAGCTGCGCGAAAGGGTCACGTAAACCTCGGAAAGAAAAAGGCCTTCGACAGTCTCTGATCGGAGACTACTCGAAGGCCTGACTTGCTGGCGGAGAGGGGGGGATTCGAACCCCCGGTACGGTATCACCGTACACTCGCTTTCCAGGCGAGCACCTTAAACCACTCAGCCACCTCTCCGTACTTTTTACTCCGTGGTCGATATGCGCGGCGGCAGATCGAGACACGGCGATCCTTTCGGGCGCTCGGGCCTCGGATTGGCCTCCGGAACCGGCATTTCCAGGAACGGCTCCGGCGCATCCAGGTCTTCCGGTGCCTTCAGGCGCTCGCGCTCGACCGCCTCCTGGTAACGCCGCGGGTCGTCGCACGTCAGGTCGACCTCGCCGCCGCATCCCGACACCGCGGCCAGGAAGCTGAGCAAGACTGTGAACGACAGGCCTCTGGCTATGCGGGCTCGCATCAGGCGCCTGTCTCCAGGCCCGCACCCGACATCGCCGCGCGCATCTGCTCATGGTACTGCGCGCTGAATTCGGTCAGCGGCAAGCGAATATGCGGCGAAATCAAGCCCATCTGACTGACAGCCCATTTGACAGGAATCGGATTCGACTCCAGAAACAGCGCAGTGTTCAATGGTTGCAGGCGATCGTCGATCGCTTTCGCTGCACCGGTTTCGCCAGCACTTGCAAGCCGGCAAAGTTCCGCCATCTGCGCCGGAACCACGTTGCCGCTGACCGTCACGACGCCGTGGCCGCCCTGCTCGATAAACGGCAAGACCGTGAAGTCGTCGCCGCTGAACAGGCCGAAATCCTCCGGTACCAGCGCCTGGATGTCGCGCAGGCGATCGATGCTCCCGGTCGCCTCCTTGATGGCGCGGATGTTCTCGTGCTCAGCAAGCCGGGCAACCGTCTCGGGGAGCAGGTCTGACACGGTGCGTCCCGGCACGTTGTACAGCATCACCGGCTTGTCGACGGCATCCGCCACGGCCGAAAAATGCCGGAACATGCCCTCCTGGACCGGCTTGTTGTAATACGGCACCACCAGCAGGTAGCCGAAGATGCCCGTATCGCGGACGGCCACCGACAGCGCCACGGTCTGAGCCGTTGAGTTCGACCCGGTGCCGGCGATGACGGGCAAACGGCCGTCGGCTATCTCGACCGCACGCGCGATGAGTTCGATATGCTCATCGGTCGCCAGGGTCGCAGACTCGCCGGTGGTCCCGGCGACGACCAGGCCGTCGCTGCCTTCC
Organism: Woeseiaceae bacterium; assembly: GCA_035465295.1. Lineage (GTDB taxonomy): Bacteria > Pseudomonadota > Gammaproteobacteria > Steroidobacterales > Woeseiaceae > UBA1847. Next base: position 1,683 of record DATHRM010000316.1, read on the forward strand.
GCAACATGAAAATCGATCAGCCTCTTGAGAGCCGCGTAATCGACCCGATTATGGTCGTCGAACGGCGTCACAAGGGCGACCAGGCTCCCCTTCAGCACAGGTTGTCCTCGCGTAAAATGAGGCGGCGATGTTACTGTTCACGGTCGGTGCTGGCAAGAAACCCCGCATTTCCGCTGATCCCCGGAGGGAGCCAACGCCACGGTATCAGGACCTGAACGACAATTATTTGCTACCAAATCTAAAAAAATGACACAACTTATTGTTTTATCAGCGATTGGAAATGACCGTACTGGCATGGTTCAGGACATCACCGAAGTCATACTCAATTGTGGCGGCAATATCGAGGAAAGCCGCATGACCACGCTCGGCACCGAGTTTGCGATGCTGATGCTCGTCTCCGGCAACTGGCACACGCTCAACCGCCTCGAAAAGGGCCTCGAGAAACTCGACGACGACGACCTGACGTTCACGATCCGCAAGACCGGCGAACGCGCGGTCAAGGAGGACCGAATGCCCTACGCCGTCGACGTCGTGAGCCTCGACCACGAGGGGATCGTGTTCAGTCTCGCGAACTTTTTCGCGTCCCACGATATCGAGATCGCGGACGTGGCGACGCGCAGCTACCCCGCCGCGCATACCGGCGCGCAGATGTTCGCCGTGCAAATGGCCGTGAACGTCCCCTCGTCCGTTCATATCGCCCAGCTGCGCGAGGAATTCCTGGAATTGAGTGACCGGCTCAACCTCGACGCCATACTCGAGCCGGTCAAAAGCTGAAACCTGCTTCGAAGGAGACACCTGTGAGCGGACCCACGATGAACCGAGTCGTCGCCGACTTCACCGCCGAGTCGACCGGCGACAAGAAAGTGCGTTTGAAGGACCTGCGCGGCAAGAACGTGGTTATGTATTTCTACCCGAAAGACAGCACGCCCGGCTGTACGCTGGAAGGCCAGGATTTCCGCGACCTGCACGGCCGCTTCAAGCGGCAGAATACCGTCATCCTGGGCGTATCGAAGGACAGCGTCGCGTCGCACGAGAAGTTCAAGGCAAAGCAGGACTTCCCGTTCGACCTGCTGTCGGACCCGGACGGCAAGCTGTGCGAAAAATTCGACGTGATCCGCGAGAAGAACATGTACGGGCGCAAGTTCAAGGGGATCGAGCGCAGTACCTTTCTCATCGACGCCGACGGCAAGCTGCGCCGCGAGTGGCGCAAGGTGAAGGTCAAGGGACACGCCGACGAGGTTCTGGCAGCCGTCAAGGAACTCGGCCAGTAAGCTTTTTAAAAACAGTAATTTAGCTGCTCTTCACGTGCCACCTACGGTAAAATTGCCGCCGCCGGGGCCGCGTCAGCAGGTATTATTGGGAACGGATTTTCACGGACCCAGTCGGATACAGCAGGACACCACCAAGCGGGCTTACGCCTTGATCGAACGCATTTTCAACAAACTCGCCCTGTCGTTGCTGGCATCGCTGCTCGTCGTGACCAGTGGCGCCGGGGCCGACGACATCAAGCTGCCCGACATGGGAAGCCCGGCCGATGCCGTGCTCTCCAAATCCGAGGAAGCGCAGCTTGGACGCGCCATCATGGCGCAGATTCGCCTTACCGGGCGCGTCGTCGAGGATCCCCTGGTCACGGAGTACATCAACGAAGTGGGCAGCCGCATCGCCGCGCAGGCCAACGACGGCAGCCAGAGCTTCAGGTTCTTCGTTATCGACGACCCCAACATCAATGCCTTCGCCCTCCCCGGTGGCTACATCGGTGTGCATACCGGGCTCCTCGACGCGAGCCGCAACGAAGACGAACTCGCCGGCGTGCTGGCGCACGAGGTCGCGCACGTCACCCAGCGCCACATCGCGAGGGCTATCCACGCCAGCCAGCGCCAGAGCATCATCACCACGGCACTCATGCTTGGCGCCATCCTGGCCGGGGTTGCGTCGGGCGACAGTGACGCCGCGCAGGCAGGAATGGTGGTCGCCCAGGGCACCGCGGCGCAGCAACAGATCAATTTCACCCGCAGCAACGAGTACGAGGCGGATCGCATCGGCATACGCGCAATGGCCGATGCCGGCTTCGATCCTCACGGGATGGCGTCGTTTTTCGAGGTCATGTCGCGGCAGTCGCCGGCCGACATCAACATGCGGATGCCCGAGTTCCTGCGCACCCACCCGGTTACGACACAGCGCATCGCGGAAGCGAGAAACCGCGCGCGCGAATATCCCCGCAGGCCGAGCAACGACAGCATCAATTACGGTATTGCCCGGGCGCGGATGAAAGTCGAGAGCTTCGACACGGACGAAGCGGCAATCGCCTATTTCGAGTCACGCGACTACGAGCAACAGAACGATATCGAGAAATACGGTCGCGCCGTCGCCTACCAGCGCGCGGGCCGTTACCGGGATGCAAACCGGATTTTCGAGGAACTGCTGGAGCGCAACCAGAAGATCATCGCGTTCCATATCGGCGTCGGCGAGACACAGCTCGCGCTGGAGCAAAACGATCGCGGGCTCGCCACGTTCGAACGCGCCGTACGCCTGTTTCCGCGCAATGTGCCGCTGGTCATTCATTACGGCGAGGGCTTGTTGAACCTCGGCCAGGCCGAAAAAGCCCACAAGATCCTCCTCGACCTGATGAACAACGTGCCGCCGACCCCCGAGCAGGTCCGGCTGATCGCCAGGGCGGCCAACGACGCCGGCGATACCGCGGAAGCGCTTTATTACCTTTCCGAATACCACCTGATGACCGGCAACCTGGTTGGCGGCATCAATTTTCTGCAACGCGCCCTCGCGCTGCCCGAGCTCCAGGAAATCCAGCGAATTCGCTTCGAAGCCCGCATCGATTTCATCCGCGAGTACATGAGCGAGGAACAGCTCAAGCAACTGCAGCGCAGCCAGCCCGTTGGCGCCGCCGCGCGCAACACCGGTTGATTCCGGGGACCCGGCTGGCCGTCATGAGTCCACGTATCAGGAATGTCTCCCGGCGATGGATCGTGCTTGCCCTGGGTGTATTCCTCGCGGGCTGCGCAAGTGCGCCCGCGGACGAAGGTGAAGCGGCACCCGCGCGGGCCGAGCACGATCCCCTGGAGCCCCTCAATCGCGGCCTGTACACCATCAACGATGCCTTCGACCGCGTGACGCTCAAACCGATAGCGCGCGGCTACAAGGCCGTGGTGCCCGAGTTCGCGCGCCGCGGCGTGACGAACTTTTCGCGCAACCTGTTCACGCCGCGCTCCGCGGTCAATAACTTCCTGCAGGGAAAGCCGGGGCCGGGATTCAGCGAACTGGGCCGCTTCATTATCAACAGCACCCTCGGCATCGGCGGCCTTATTGACGTCGCAAGCGCACAGGGGATGCCGGAGTACGACGAGGATTTCGGGCAGACGCTGGCCGTCTGGGGGATTCCGGAGGGGCCGTATCTCTTCATCCCTATACTGGGGCCGAACACGCTCCTCGATGCCGTGTCGACACCGGTCGACATCCTGTCGGACCCGCTCATTTATTACGACAATTCGTCGGTCCGCGACAAGGTCTACGCACTGCGCGCGATCGATCTGCGCATGCGGCTGCTGACGGCCGACACGTTGCTGGAAGACTCGAAGGACCCCTACCTGACCCTGCGCGAGTCCTATCTTCAGAACCGGCGCTTCCAGGTCCACGACGGCAACCCGCCCAGCACCCAGGAAGAAGAGGACCTGTTCGACGAATTTTTCGAAGAAGAGTGAGGCGCCGGTCAGCTTCCCGGCGCTTCGATGAAACCCGCCCAGCGTTCCCCACGCCTCAACAGCTGGTCCACCTCGGTGGTCCGCGCGATAGCGAGAATACGGTCGGGCATCGATAGAAAACGAATCTCGCGGACCGTGTGATTGGCCCACGTTATCCACTCGAGCAGCAGCGCGAGGCCGGCCGAATCCGCCTTCGTGACCCCGGCCAGGTCAACCTCGATCCGCGTGTGCTGTTCGAACGGCTCCTCGCTGGCGAGCAGGATGCGCTCCGCGGTCTCGAACGTCATCTCGCCGTTCAGCGCGAAGCGTCCCTCGCCCAGGTCCTGCAGCTCGAACTTATTCATCCGGTCCGGAACTGGCCTCGGACTCCAGGCGGTCGATCACCGCGTCCAGGCTCGACTGGCGGATTTCGGCGTCGAGTTCCGTGCGGAAGTTGCTCACGTAAGACACGCCCTCGACCTTGACGTTAAAGATCAACCAGTGGTCGCCGCGATTCACGAGGTCGTAATGAACCGGTACCTGTGTTCCGTCGTCCAGCGTCACGTTCGTCTTCACGAGCGCACGCTTCGCCGACGTATCGCCGCGATACTCGAGAACTTCGATTCGATCCTCGTCGAACTCGAGGATGCCGTCCGCATACTTACGCAGCAGGGATTTGTAAAACGCGTCGATAAAGCGTTCCTGCTGCTCGCTGCTCGCCGTACGCCAGTGCTTGGCCAGGACCAGCTGAGCCGCCAGCTTGCGGTCGAAGCGGGGCAGCAGGACGTCATTGATCAACGCGTACAGCTCGTCGCGGTTTTCCGCCAGCTCTTTCTTCCGCCCGCTGAGCTTCTCGCTGAGCTCGTCCACCGCCCCTTCGATAACGGCGTCGGGTGGACCCGGATCGGCGACCGCCGTCCATGCGAGCAACAGGGCGGCAACCATCGCCGCGGGGTGGCGCCAGTCAATCCGAGCTTTCATCGGACCCTCCTCCGACCAGGAATTTGCCGATCAGGCTCTCCAGCACGATCGCGGATTGCGTCAGCATGATTTCGCTGCCCTCTTCCAGGTAAAACTCCGAGCCCCCCGCCTGCAGTCCCACGTACTGGCTGCCGAGAAGCCCCGCCGTCAGGATACTCGCGTCGGAGTCTTCGGGAATCTGGTCGTAGCGCGCGTCGATATCCATGGTCACGACCGCGTCCAGCGCGACGGGGTCGAACTCGATACGGGTTACGCGCCCGATGGTAACGCCGGACATCGAGACCGGGGCCCGCGGCCGGAGGCTGCCGACGTTGTCGAAGCGCGCCGTAACCCTGAAGGTCTCGTCGGCGGAGAAATCCTCGCCCCCCGTCGTTTGTGTCGTCAGAAAAAACAGCGCGCCCATACCGAGCAGCGCAAAAAGGCCTGTGCCCAGTTCAACGGTTCGTGTCTGTTGCATACATCGTTCCCTATATCGCCACCGCGGTGATCATGAAATCGAAGATCAGCACCACGATGGCTGTTATTACAACGGTTCGTGTCGTTGCGCGTCCAACGCCTTCAGCGGTCGGAATCGCATTATATCCTTCCCAGACGGCAATCAGGCTCGCCACAATCCCGAAGACGATGCTCTTGATGATGCCCTCGTTGATATCGGCTATTTCGACCGATAATTGCATCTGTTGCCAGAAAGAACCCACGTCGACGCCGAGCAGCGATACGCATACCAGGTGGGAGCCCAGCAACCCCACCATGCTGAATATGGCGGCAAGCAGCGGCATCGCGACAACGCCGCCGAGAAACCGCGGCACGACCACGCGCCGAACCGGATTGACCGCCATCATCTCCATGGCCGACAGCTGGTCCGTCGCCCTCATAAGCCCGATTTCCGAGGAAAGCGCGGTGCCCGCCCGCCCCGCGAACAGGAGTGCGGTAATCACCGGGCCGAGTTCCTTGACCAGTGCGAGTGCGGTGACTGCGCCGACGGAATCTTCGGCATTGAAGCGCGACAGGTTCGAAAATCCCTGCAGGCCCAGCACGGCGCCCACGAAAAAACCGCAGATGATGATAATCACGAGCGACAGCGCGCCCGCATTGTGAACCTGCGCAGTGACGAGGCTGAATCGCCGCCAGATGACGGTCGGCGAATGAATAAGCAGCTGCAGGAAGAACAGCTGCAGCGCACCGAACGTGCGCACGAAGTCGAACAGGTTGTAATAAAGATCGCGGAACATGGCGGCTATTCCGTATCCCGGCCAAGCAGTTGCTCCGCGTAGTCCGGGGCGTCGTAGTGAAATGCAACCGGGCCGTCGGCCATGCCGTGCATGAACTGGCGCACGATATCGGAAGACGCCTTGTTCAGTTCGTCGGGGCTCCCCGACGCGGCGACCTTGCCTTTCGAAATCAGGTAGCTGCAGTCCGCGACCGTCGATATTTCCTGCACGTCGTGGCTGACGATGATACTGGTGATGCCGAGGGCATCGTTCATCTTCCGCACCAGGCGCACGATGACGCCCATCGATATCGGATCGAGCCCGACGAACGGCTCGTCGTAGATGACGATATCCGGATCCATGACCATCGCCCGGGCCAGCGCCACGCGACGGGCCATGCCGCCCGACAACTGTTGCGGCATCATGTCGGCGGCCCCGCGCAGCCCGACCGCATGCAGCTTGGTCAGTACGACGTGGCGGATAAGGCGATTGGTCAGGCGGGTATGCTCACGCAGCGGAAACGCCACGTTCTCGAAAACGGAAAGGTCCGTGAGCAGCGCACCGTTCTGGAACAGCATGCCGAAACGCTTGCGCATCTCGTAGAGCTGGGTCTGGTTGAGCGTGGCGATATCCACGCCATCGACGAGGATGACACCGTGATCCGGCACGATCTGGCGGGTAATCAGCCGCAACAGCGTGGTCTTGCCGGTGCCGCTCGGACCCATTATGGCCGTGATCTTGCCGGGCTTGATGGTCAGGTTCAGACCATTGAATATCTTGCGCGACCCGAACGAGTAGTCGAGGTCGTGAATCTCGATGAGATTATCGGACACTGCATCCATGGCGGTTTGGTCGCGTCGGCGGCGGTTTGCCGGGGCTGGAAAACGCGCAGCATAGCAAAAAACTTGGCCTGCGGAACAAAATGGGACTAAAATAGTCCTCTTTAAGACAGGGCGGAAACGGCGAATGCTCAGAATCAGCAAACTGACCGACTACGGCACCGTGTTGCTGGCGCACCTCGCCCGCAACCCGGACGAGGTTTGCAGCGCCGCGGAGATTGCCGCATGCACGGGGATCTCGCTGCCGACAGCGAGCAAGCTGCTGAAGTCGCTGGCCCGTAACGGGCTCGTGACGTCGACGCGCGGTGCCAACGGCGGCTACAAGCTGGCCAGGGACGCCAGCGCGATCAGCGCCGCGGACATCATTGATGCTCTGGAGGGCCCCGTATCGATCACGGAGTGCAGCGGCTCCGACAGCCACTGCGACATCGAGGAAGCCTGCGGCGTCGGCAACGCCTGGCAGCGGATCAACGTCGCCATACGCGACGCGCTGCACGAGGTAAGCCTCGTGGACCTGCTGCGCTCGAGCAGCCCGGTGCCGAGGTTCCGATTCGCCGGCCTGCCCATCAACGTCGAGGAAAAAACCTGAATTTATGGTCACCGAAACCGAAAACATCGAAACACTCGTCAACCGGCGGTACAAGCACGGCTTCATCACCGATATCGAGAGCGAAGGCCTGCCCCCGGGGCTGGACGAAGACGTCATTCGCGCCATCTCGGCGCTCAAGAAGGAGCCCGAGTTCATGCTCGAGTGGCGGCTGCGCGCCTACCGGCTATGGCTGGAGATGAAGGAGCCGGCGTGGGCTCACGTGCACTACCCGCCCATCGATTTCAACGAGATCTCGTATTTCTCGGCGCCGAAGTCCGACAAGGACCGCCCCAGGAGCCTCGACGAGGTCGACCCCAAGCTTCTGGAGACTTATGACAAGCTGGGCATACCGCTGCACGAGCGAGCGCGGCTCGCGGGCGTCGCGGTGGACGCGGTATTCGACAGCGTCTCGGTGGCGACCACGTTCAAGGAAAAACTGTCCGAAGCGGGCGTTATCTTCTGCTCGTTCTCCGACGCCGTCACGAATCACCCCGAGCTGGTCAGGAAATACCTCGGCAGCGTCGTTCCGCAACGCGATAACTTCTTCGCTGCCCTGAATTCCGCCGTGTTCAGCGACGGCTCCTTCGTCTATGTACCGAAGGGCGTGCGCTGCCCGATGGAGCTGTCCACCTACTTCCGGATCAACGCCGCCAACACCGGGCAGTTCGAGCGCACGCTGATCGTCGCCGATGAAGGCAGCCACGTCAGCTATCTCGAGGGCTGCACGGCGCCCATGCGCGACGAAAACCAGCTGCACGCCGCCGTCGTGGAACTGGTCGCACTGGAAGGTGCGGAGATCAAGTACTCGACGGTGCAGAACTGGTATCCGGGCGACGAGAACGGCAAAGGCGGCATCTACAATTTCGTCACCAAGCGTGGCGATTGCCGCGGCGCAGACTCGAAGATTTCATGGACGCAGGTGGAGACCGGTTCGGCGATCACGTGGAAGTACCCGAGTTGTATCCTGCGCGGCGACAACTCGGTCGGCGAGTTCTACTCGGTTGCGGTTGCCAATAATTTTCAGCAGGCCGATACAGGCACGAAAATGATCCACATCGGCCGCAACACGCGCAGCACGATCGTCTCCAAGGGCATCTCCGCCGGTCACGCACAGAATGCGTACCGCGGGCTGGTGCGGGTAATGCCGCAGGCGCGTGACGCGCGCAATCACACCCAGTGCGACTCCCTGCTGATCGGCAAGGACTGCGGCGCGCACACGTTTCCCTACATGGAAATCAGGAATCCGTCGGCGCGGGTGGAACACGAGGCGACCACCTCCAAGATTTCCGCGGACCAGCTGTTTTATTGCCGGCAGCGCGGAATATCCGAAGAGGACGCCGTCAACATGATCGTCAACGGCTTCTGCAAGGAAGTCTTTAAGGAATTACCCATGGAATTCGCCGTCGAAGCGCAGGCTTTGCTCAATGTGAGCCTCGAAGGCGCCGTCGGCTAGGACGTTACAATGCTTGAAATCAAAGACCTGAAAGCCAGCACTGGCGATACCCCGATTCTCAACGGCCTCTCACTGTCGGTGCAGGCCGGCGAAGTGCACGCCATCATGGGCCCCAACGGCTCCGGCAAGAGCACGCTCGCGCAGGTCATCGCCGGCCACGAGGATTATGCCGTAACCGCCGGCTCCGTCTCCTACAAGGGCAAGGACCTGCTGGAACTGGAGCCCGAGGAACGCGCCCGCGAAGGGATTTTTCTCGGCTTCCAGTATCCCGTCGAGATACCGGGCGTCAACAACGCCTACCTGCTGAAGGCCGCGCTCAATGCCAGGCGCAAGCATCAGGGGCAGGACGAGATCGACGCGTTCGAGTTCCTGAAGCTGGCGAAGGAGAAGATGGTGGTCCTCGGCATGGACCCCAAGTTCCTGAACCGGGGGGTCAACGAGGGCTTTTCCGGCGGCGAGAAGAAGCGCAACGAGATCCTGCAAATGGCAATGCTGGAACCCGAACTGGCGATACTCGACGAAACCGACTCGGGTCTCGACATCGATGCGCTGAAAGCCGTCGCCGAGGGCGTCAATGCGCTGCGCAGCCCGGAGCGCGCGATCATCCTGGTCACGCATTACCAGCGATTGCTCGATTACGTCGAACCGGACGTCGTGCACGTACTGTCTGGCGGCAAGATCCTGCGCTCGGGCGACAAGTCGCTCGCGCTCGAGCTCGACAAAAAGGGTTACGACTGGGTCAGGGAGGCCGCAAACGCATGACGGCGCTCGCCCTACCCGACAAAGCGCTGGCGACGGCGGTCAGGGAGCTGCCGGACAACGCGCTGGCAGACAATCGCGAGGCCGCGCTGGCGAAATTCCTCGAACGGGGTTTCCCGACGACGCGTCTCGAGGACTGGAAATACACCGACCTCACGGACGTTGCGGATATCAGCCAGCGGTGGCTCGAAAATGGCGCCCCGAGGCCCTCCGCCGCCGCCATTGACGGCCGGATCGCGGAGATTCGCAGCATGATCGACGTCGACTGGATCGTCATCGAGAATGGCGCAATCACGGCCGGCATCGAGGAGGCAGCCAGCACGGGCCTGGGCGTCGCCACGTTCAGCGAACTCGCGCACGTGCCCGGCTACGATCATCCGCTGGCCGATCTCAACGCCGCATTGCTCCCCGATGGCCTGCATATACGAATCGCCGCCAACACGACGCACGAGCGTCCGCTGGGTATTCTGATCGTCGACGGTGCCGATTCAGAGCCCGGTGTCGCCCAGGCGCGCGTCAGGATCGAGCTCGAAGAAGGTTCAGCGGCGCAGTTCATCGAGTACCACACGTCGATCGGCGACGCCGACCATTACGCCAACAGCGTGGTCGAAATGTCGCTCGCAGCGGGCGCAACCGCGAACTATGTACGCATACAGGGCCGTGACAGGAATCACACCCAGACCCATCGCACGGCTGTTCGGCTCGAGGCCTCGAGCACGGTCCGTTACAGCGGGTTCGACCTGGGCGGGCGGCTCATCCGCAACGACCTCGATATCGATATCGCGGGCCGGGAAGCCAGTGCGCTCGTCGGCGGGCTCTATATCGCGGGCGACGGCCAGCACATCGACAATCACATCCGCATCGACCACCGCGTCGGACCGGCGCGATCCACGCTGGAATATCGTGGCGTCCTCGGCGGGCGCTGTCGTTGCGTCTGGAACGGCAAGGCGCTGGTGCGGGCCGGCGCCGACGGTACCGACGCCCAGCAGTCCAATCACAACCTGCTGCTGAGCGAACGCGCGGAGATCGACGCGAAGCCGGAGCTCGAGATTTACGCCGACGAGGTCAAGTGCAGCCACGGCACGACGGTCGGGCAACTCGACGACGCGGCGCTGTTCTACCTGCGCTCGCGCGGACTGGACGAGCAGGACGCCAAGCGCGCGCTGACGCGCGCGTTCGGTGCCAGTATCGTGAACCACGCGCCCATCGCCATTGCGGCCGAACACCTCGCCGCAATCGTAGAGGAGCGCCTGTCCAGACTGACCGACGGTGAAGACGCATGACGCATGCCCAGCAACTGACCGACGCGCAATCCGTCGTCGCCGCGTGCCGCGCCGACTTCCCGGCCCTCGACCAGGACGTCAACGGGCACCGGCTCGTTTACCTCGACAGCGCGGCGTCGGCGCAACAGCCGTCCGCGGTCATCGATGCGATCGCTCGCTACGAACGTCACGATCATGCCAATGTTCATCGCGGCGTGCATACGCTGAGCCACAGGGCGACCGATGCGTACGAAGGCGCTCGGGAAACGCTGCGCGCGTTCATCAATGCGCCCGGCACGAACGAGGTGGTATTTACGAGCGGCACCACGGAGTCCATCAACCTCGTGGCGCAGAGCTTCTGCCGGCCGAAGCTCGGTTCCGGCGACAAGGTGCTGATCAGCCATCTCGAGCATCACGCCAATATCGTGCCCTGGCAGCTCGTCTGCGAGCAGACCGGGGCGGAACTCGTCGTCGCCCCGATCAACGAGCGTGGCGAGATCGAACTCGACGCGCTCTACGCGCTCATGGACGACAAGGTCAGGTTACTGGCGGTCGCGCACGTTTCCAACGCGCTCGGCACGATCAACCCGGTAAAGGAGATCATTGCGGAGGCGCATTCCCGCGACATCCCGGTGCTCATCGACGGCGCCCAGGGCGTTCCCCACATGAAAGTGGACGTAAAAGACATCGATTGCGATTTCTACGCATTTTCAGGCCACAAGATGTTCGGCCCCACCGGCACCGGCGTACTCTACGGAAAAGAGACCCTGCTCGACGCCATGCCCCCTTACAAGGGCGGCGGCGACATGATCCTCGAAGTCAGCTTCTCTGGAACGACGTTCAACGAGCTTCCCTACAAGTTCGAAGCGGGCACGCCGAATATCAGCGGCGTCGTCGGTTTCGGCGCGGCAGCGCGCTACCTCGAGGAACTGGGCATGCACAATGTCGAGTCCTGGGAACACGAGTTGTCGCAATACATGGCGCAGCAGCTGTCCGCGCTGGCGGGCATGCGGCTGATCGGTACGGCCGCACACAAAGCCGGTGTGCAGTCTTTTCTGCTGGACGATATACACCCGCACGACCTCGGCACCATCCTCGATCACCAGGGCGTCGCGATCCGCACCGGGCATCATTGCGCCATGCCCGTCATGGAGTTCTTCGGCGTACCGGGTACGGCGAGAGCGTCGCTGGCCCTGTACAACAATTTCGACGACATCGACCGGCTCGTCGCCGCCCTCGAGAAGGCGCGCGAGATATTCGCATGATCGCAGACAGCATGCACAATGACGACGTACGCGACCTGTATCGCGACCTCATCCTCGATCATGCCCGCAGCCCACGGCATTTCGGCAAGCTAGACAACATGACCCACAGCGCCGAAGGCATCAACCCGCTGTGCGGCGACAAGCTCAGGCTTTACCTCGATGTCGACGCGGACGAAAACATCTGCGATGCCGCATTCGAAGGGTCGGGCTGTGCCATCTCGGTAGCGTCCGCGTCGTTGCTGACGGATACGGTCATCGGTCTCAGCTCGGACGACGCCATGGCCTTCTTCAGCGCCGTAATCGCCCGGCTCTCCGGCGACGACTCGCGCGACGACGATACAGTCGATCTCGGCAAACTCCGCGCACTGGCGGGCGTTCGCGACTACCCCACGAGGGTCAAGTGCGCGACGCTCGCATGGCACGCACTCAAATCGGCACTCCAGCAGGACACGGCGCCTGCCAGCACGGAATAGGACAACAGATGTTCGGACATACGAATGAACCGGTGACAATATCGCGCGACGTCAAGGCGGTCATCATCCCCATGGGCGAAGAACTGACGCTGCGCGAAGGCACCAGCGGCTTCATCACGCAGGCGCTCGGTGGCAGTTTCACCGTTTATGTCGAGGGCAACCTGTTCCGCGTCGCGGGTGCCGATGCAGACGCCCTTGGCAAGGAACCCGTACCGCCGCCCGAGGTGCCCGAGAACGCCACGGACAAAGACATCGAAGGCGTGATCTGGGAGCAGCTTCGCACCTGCTACGACCCCGAGATTCCCGTCAATGTAGTGGACCTCGGCCTCATTTATCGCTGCGACGTGAAGTCGCTCGGAAACGGCCAACGCTCGGTCGAGGTCGACATGACGCTCACGGCGCCCGGATGCGGCATGGGGGAAATCCTCGTCCAGGATGCCCAGGAGAAGATCGGCGTCATACCCACCGTGTCCGACGTGAAGGTCCAGCTCGTGTTCGACCCGCCCTGGAACCAGAGCATGATGTCCGAGGAAGCGCGCCTGCAGACAGGAATGATGTAAACTCGCCCGCAACATACGTTGCAGCGCCATGAAGACACTCACCCTCGTTCGCCACGCCAAATCGAGCTGGAAGGACACCTCCCTCCCGGACCGCGACCGGCCGCTGAACAAGCGCGGTAAACGGGATGCGCCGGAGATGGGGCGGCGCATCACCGACGCCGGCATTCGTCCTTCGCTGATCGTCAGCAGCCCGGCAGTACGTGCGTGGGCAACGGCCAAGGTCATCGCCAACCAGATCGACTATCCGCGCGAATTCCTGCAGCGTGACAGCGCGCTGTACCTGGCGTCAGTGGACGGCATTCTCGATGTGATCGTTTCCCAGGACGCCGGCTTCAATAACCTCATGCTCGTCGGCCACAATCCCGGCTTCACGGATTTTGCCAATTACCTCGTGCCGGGCCTGACGAACAACATTCCCACGGCCGGCGTCGTCTGCGTCGAACTGGATACCGACGACTGGAGTCTCTACGACAAGCCGGACGTGAAGCTCGTGCTGTACGACTTCCCCAAGAATCGTCCCTAACACTCCGGTACGTTGACGGCCAGGCCGCCTTTCGACGTCTCCTTGTAACTCGACGACATATCCAGCCCGGTCTGGCGCATGGTCTCGATGACCTGGTCCAGCGTGACCTTGTGCGTGCCGTCGCCGTGCATCGCAAGGGAGGCCGCATTGATCGCTTTCACCGCTCCCATCGCATTACGCTCGATGCAGGGAATCTGCACGAGACCGCCGATCGGGTCGCACGTCAGGCCCAGGTTGTGCTCCATGCCGATTTCCGCCGCCTCTTCGACGTGGTCGCTGGATCCGCCGAGTACCGCTGCAAGCCCTCCAGCCGCCATTGAACACGCGACACCGACCTCACCCTGGCAGCCCATCTCCGCGCCGGAGATGGACGCGTTCACCTTGTACAGGATCCCGATCGCGCCCGCGGTCAGCAGGAACGTGCGAATCCCCCTGGTATCGGCATCGGGCACGAAGCGCACGTAGTACATCAGCACGGCCGGGATGATGCCGGCGGCGCCGTTGGTCGGCGAGGTCACGACCCGGCCGCCAGCGGCATTTTCCTCGTTCACGGCAATCGCGTAGGCGTTGACCCACTCCATTGCGTCGAACGGCGACGCCTTGGCCCGGGCTTCCAGCCGCTTGCGCAGCTTGGGCGCCCGCCGCGTAACGGCCATGGCACCCGGCAGCACGCCCTCGGTGTGCAGGCCACGCTCGATACACCGCTCCATGGCCCGCCAGATGTCGTCGAGGGCCCGCTCGACGTCGGCCTTGTCACGCCACTGCACTTCGTTCTCGAGCACCAGCTCCGCAATGCTGCAGTCGTGCTCCGCACAGAGCTGCAGGAGGGACTGGCTGCTGTCGAAGAAATGACGCGGCTCGCCGCTCTGCGACGACGGCTCGGGCTCGTCGCCGCGCGCAATGAAACCGCCTCCGAGCGAGTAGTAGACCTCGTCGAGTACCGTGCTGCCATCCGCGTCGACAGCTCGGAAGCGCATGCCGTTGGTATGCCGCGGCAGCTCCTCGCCGTAATTGAAGACAACGTGCTTGTGCGGATCGAAGTCGATCGTGCCGACGCCCGGTATCCGCAGCCGCTTGTCCGTGTGTATTTCGCGCAGCGCCGGCTCCACGGATTCCGGGTCGACGGTCTCGGGCTGCGCGCCGGCCAGCCCGAGCACGACCGCGGAGTCGGTGCCGTGCCCCTTTCCCGTGTACGCGAGCGAGCCGTGCAGGGTCACTTCGACGTTCGACACCGGCCTGCCGAGGGCGGCCAGCGCCGTCGCGAACGCCTGCGCGGCTTTCATCGGCCCGACCGTGTGGGAACTCGACGGCCCTATGCCGATCTTGAAAATATCGAAGACACTGATCGCGGTCATGGCTCAGTCGTTTTCCAGTGACAGGAGGCTTGCGTTGCCGCCGACGGCGGCGATGTTGTTGCTCACGGAATACTCGGTACCGAAGCGCGGCAGGTACTGCGGCCCGCCCGCTTTGGGGCCGGTGCCGGACAGCCCTCGCCCGCCAAACGGCTGCACCCCGACCACCGCCCCGACCATGTTGCGGTTGATGTAGATGTTGCCGGCGCCCGAGTATTCGACCAGCTTGCGGGCCCGTGCATCGATTCGGCTATGCAGGCCCATGGTCAGGCCGTACCCGGTCGCATTCACGGCATCGATGGTCGCCTGCAGGTCTTTGCTCCTGAATCGCAGTACGTGGAGAACCGGTCCGAACACCTCTTTTTCGAGCGCGTCGACGCTGTCGATCTCGATCAGCGTGGGCGCAAAGAAGGTCCCGGACTTCGTACCGTCGTCGAGACCGCAGCGAAACAGCACTTTTCCTTTTTCCGCCATTTGCTGCACGTGCGCCTCGAGCATACCACGCGCCTCCTCGTCGATCGCGGGACCGACGTCCGTCTCGAGCAATGCCGGGTTGCCGACGACGAGTTCCTCCATGTGGCCCGTCAGGAGTTCGATCGTCCGGTCCGCGATGTCCCGCTGCAGGCACAGCAATCGCAGCGCGGAGCAGCGCTGCCCGGCGCTGTTGAAGGCGGAGAACGCCGCATCCTTCACCACCTGCTCCGGCAGCGCCGAGCTATCGACGAACATCGCGTTTTGTCCGCCCGTTTCGGCGATCAGGGTACCTATAGGCCCTTCACGGCCGGCAAGCGCCCGGTTGATGAGTTTCGCGGTCTCGGTGGAGCCGGTAAATGCGACGCCGGCTATCCGGGGATCGGCCACCGCCCGGCCGCCGACCGTCGCCCCCTCACCGGGGAGAAACTGCAGCACCTCGCGCGGCACGCCGGCTTCCATCAGCAATTCGACGGCCTGGAATGCGATGAGCGGCGTCTGTTCCGCGGGCTTGGCCAGCACCGCGTTGCCGGCCGCAAGCGCCGCGGCCACCTGCCCCGTGAAGATAGCCAGCGGGAAATTCCAGGGGCTGATGCAGACGAACACGCCTCGCCCCCGCATGCCGTGGGTATTGCGCTCGCCGGTAGGCCCGGGCAACACCGCCGGGTCGCCAAAATGCCTGCGCGCCTCCGCCGCGTAGAAGCGCAGGAAATCGACGGCCTCCCGCAACTCCGCCACCGCATCGGGGAGCGTCTTTCCCGCCTCGGTGATGCACAGCGACAGCAGCTCCGGCCTGTGCTGCTCGTACAGGTCCGCGGCCTTCTCGAGAATCTCCGCACGGCGATCTGCAGGCGTACGGTCCCACTTCGGCTGCGCGGCGCACGCGCTCGTGATCGCATCATCGACGTGCGCGGGCGTCGCCACCTGGCAGGTTCCGACCGTGTGGCCGGAATCCGCCGGATTGACGGAGGCGACGACCTCACCGGACACGGCCGCGCCCGCGACGATCGGATAGGCCGCCAGCGGCCGTGCAATCGCGTCTTGCATAGCGGTCAGCAGATCGACCGTCACCCTGTCGTCGGCAAGATTGACGCCCTCTGAATTTTTGCGCTCCGCGCCGAACAATGCCGCGGGCGGCGGAATGTGCGGGTGCGGCTTCCCGGCGTGCGCCTCGGTGGCCGCAATGGGGTCGGCGACGATGTCCGCCACGTCGATCGACTCGTCGATGATGCGATTGACGAAGGAGGTGTTGGCGCCGTTTTCGAGCAACCGTCTCACCAGGTACGGCAGCAGGTCCTTGTGACTGCCGACAGGCGCGTAGACGCGGCACGGACGCGCAAATTTCTGCGGATCGATCACCTCTGCGTATAACTCCTCGCCCATTCCATGCAGACGCTGGAACTCGTAGTCGCGCCGCGACCCGGCATAGTGCATCACGCTCGCCAGCGTATGGGCGTTATGCGTGGCGAACTGCGGATAGAGCAATTCGCCGGCCTCCAGCGCCTTGCGCGCACAGGCGAGGTAAGACACGTCCGTGTGCGCCTTGCGGGTGAACACGGGGTAGCTTTCGAGCCCGAGTTCCTGCGCATGCTTGATCTCCGTGTCCCAGTAGGCCCCTTTGACGAGCCGCACGGGGATCCGGCGGTCGGCGTCCCTCGCCAGCGCTTCGAGATAGCCAAACACATCGCTCGCGCGGCGCTGGTACGTCTGCACGGCCAGCCCGAAACCGTCGTAGCCCGTCAGGCCCGTGTCCCGCAAAACCCGTTCGAACACCTGCAGCGACAGCTCCAGCCGGTCCGCCTCCTCGGCATCGATCGTCATCGCGATATCGCAATCCTTCGCATGCAGCGCGAGTTCGAGTACACGCGGCGTCAGTTCCCTGAGCACGCGGTCCACCTGGGTGTATTCATACCGGGGGTGCAGCGCCGACAGTTTCACGGAGATGCCCGGCGCCGAAAAAATATCGTCGCCCGCTGTCCGCGGCGCAGAACCTATTTTGCCGATTGCCGCGTAATAGGCGTCGAAATAGCGTCGCGCGTCGGCGTCCGTCAGCGCCGCCTCGCCAAGCATGTCGAACGAGTAGCGATACGCCTTGTTGCGCTTCGACACCGAGCGATCGAGGGCTTCCTTGATCGTGCGCCCCATGACGAACTGGTGCCCCATGATACGCATCGCCTGGCGCATCGCGGTGCGAACCACCGGTTCCCCGGCGCGGCTCGCGATCTTGGCGAGCATCTGCGCCGGATTGACGCGCAGCGATTCGTCGACCTTCAACAACTGCCCGGTCAGCATCAACCCCCAGGTCGATGCGTTCACGAACAGCGACTCGCTGGTGCCGAGGTGTTCTTTCCACTTTGCGGCGGTGATCTTGTCGGCAATAAGCCGGTCCGCCGTATCGGCATCGGGAATACGCAGCAGGGCTTCCGCGATGCACATGAGCAATACGCCCTCCTCGGAGGACAGGTCGTATTGCTGCAGGAAGGCATCGATACCGCCCTCGCGCGCCTTGTTCTTGCGGACGGCATCCACCAGTTCGACCGCCGTATCGCGAATCCTGCCGCGCACGGATTCGCCCGGATCGGCGAGGTTCCGGAGTTCGTTGACGAGCGCCTGCTCGTCGGCGAGAAAGCGGCTGTTGACGTCGGTAATCGGGCTCGGACTGGCAGGAGTCTGCCGTGTGAATTGCATGGATGTACCCACCTGTTGGTATCGTTGGTGTTATGGGCGTCCTGATATACTTTGCGGCCTTTCGTGGTCGAGGGCAATCCCATGCCGGAAACTTTTCTCGCCTCGCTCGCCGAGCAGACCGAAGCGCTCCGCGAGCAGGGCCTGTTCAAATCGGAACGGCTCATTACCGGTCCTCAGCAGGCCGATATCGATGTGCGCATGAACGGCGGCAGCGAGCACGTGCTGAATCTTTGCGCCAACAATTACCTCGGGCTCGCCAATCATCCTGACGTCATTGCCGCGGCGCACAAGGCACTTGACGAATTCGGCTACGGCATGGCGTCGGTACGCTTCATCTGTGGCACGCAGACCATCCACAAGGAACTCGAGGCTCGTATCAGCGCCTTCCTGGGCACCGAGGATACGATACTCTATCCCTCGTGTTTCGACGCCAACGGCGGCCTGTTCGAGACCATACTCGGGCCCGAGGACGCCGTGATCAGCGATGCCCTGAATCACGCCAGCATCATCGACGGCATTCGTCTCTCGAAGGCGCAGCGATTCCGCTACCAGCACGACGATATGCAGGACCTGCGCGCGCAGCTCGAGGACACGGCAGGCACGCGAGCCAGGCTCATCGTGACCGACGGCGTGTTTTCGATGGATGGCACGATCGCCGACCTCCCGGCGATCTGTGCCCTGGCCGAGGAATTCGACGCGCTGACGATGATCGACGACTGTCACGCCACCGGCTTCCTCGGCAAGACGGGACGCGGCACGCACGAGTACCGCGAGGTCATGGGCCAAATCGACATCATTACCGGCACGCTCGGCAAAGCGCTCGGCGGCGCGTCGGGCGGCTTCACGTCCGGCCGCAAGGAAATCGTCGGCTGGTTGCGGCAGCGCTCACGACCTTACCTGTTCTCGAATTCCGTGGCGCCGATGATCGCGGCGGCGTCGATCGCGGTCCTGGACCTTCTCGAGCGCGACAACTCCCTGGCCGAACAGCTGCATGAAAATGCCCGCTACTTCCGCAGCCAGATGGAAGAACGCGGATTCGACCTGATCCCGGGCGAACACCCTATCATCCCCGTCATGCTCGGTGACGCGAAACTCGCCACCGAGATGGCCGACCGCCTGCTTCGACGCGGCATCTACGTAATCGGGTTTTCGTTCCCCGTCGTTCCAGAAGGCCGGGCACGCATCCGCACGCAGATGTCGGCCGGGCTTACGCGCCAGCATCTCGACGACGCGGTGGAGGCATTCACGGCCGTGGGCAGGGAACTCGGAGTAATCGACTGATGAAAGCACTGGTCAAGGCAAAGCGTGAACGCGGCATCTGGATGCAGGACATCCCGAAGCCCACGGTCGGGCACAACGACGTTCTGATACGCGTCAACCGCAGCGCAATCTGCGGCACCGACATCCACATCTACCAGTGGGACGACTGGGCACAGCATACGATCCCGGTCCCGCTGGCCTTGGGCCACGAATTCTGCGGGACGATTGTCGAGTGCGGCATCGAGGTCAGGGGCTTCGAGCCGGGCGACCGTGTTTCCGCGGAAGGCCACATCACCTGCGGCGTGTGCCGGAACTGCCGCGCGGGCCGTCGCCACCTCTGCATGAATACGAAGGGCGTCGGGGTGAACCGGCCCGGCGCATTTGCGGAATACATCGCCGTCCCGGCATTCAATGTCTTCAAGTTACCGGACGCCATCACCGACGACATGGCCGCCATACTCGACCCGCTCGGCAACGCCACTCATACGGCCCTGTCGTTCGACCTCGTCGGCGAAGACGTACTCATCACGGGAGCGGGCCCCATCGGCATCATGGCCGTCGCTATTGCGCGGTATGCCGGCGCGCGGCACATCGTAATCACCGACATCAACGACTACCGCCTGGACCTCGCGCGAAAAATGGGGGCCTCCGCCGCCCTCAACGTGACGCGGGACTCCATCGACGACACGATGCAGGCACTCGGCATGGAAGAGGGCTTCGACGTCGGCATGGAGATGTCCGGGAACCCGACCGCTTTTCGCGACCTGCTGCGCACGATGCATCACGGCGGCAAGGTTGCACTGCTCGGTATCCCGCCGGACGACACCGCGATCGACTGGAACCAGGTCATATTCAAAGGCCTGATTTTAAAAGGTATTTATGGCCGGGAAATGTTCGAAACCTGGTACAAGATGTCCAGCATGCTGCAGAGCGGGCTCGATATCGAACCCGTCATCACGCATCACTACGGCATCGACGAATTCGAACCGGCGTTCGAGCTGATGGAATCGGGGCAGTCCGGCAAGGTCATCCTGCACTGGAACTAGCCCCCGGCCCCCGGCTCCGAACCGGCCATCATTCGAACGCGCACAGGCAGTGCGCGTACACGCCTTTCGGATCGTCGAACCCGGTCAGCGGCGCCAGGACCTGCTCGAGTTTGGCGGCGATTCTCTGCAGCGACGACGGTTGCGACTTCACGAAATCGAGCTGCAGGCCGAGATTCCTCGCCGTCCCGAGCAGATCGACGATCATCTGCTCGGTCGGCGACAGTTCGAGCCGGATCCACTTGCGGCCGTAATCGTCTTCCGGCAGGTCGACCAGCTCCGCTGCGAACGCGACAGCCTCCTCCATGCCGCCCAGTTCGTCCACGAGGCCGTGACGCAATGCATCGGCGCCGGTCCAGACACGGCCCTGGCCGACCGCGTCCACTTCGTCCTTTTCCATGCCGCGATAGGTCGCGACCCGGCCGATGAAGTCGTCGTAGCCTTCCTCGATGACGAGCTGAAACAGTCGCCTCGTAGCATCCGTCATGGCCCGATCCGGACGTAACTGGCCGGACAGGGGAGTCGTTCCGACGCCATCGTTCGCAATGCCGAGATAGGCCGCGGTGCGCTGGTAGGTGGGAAACATGCCGAAAATGCCGATGGAACCCGTGATCGTCGTCGGATTTGCGAAGACCCGGTCCGCGCCGACCGAGATCCAGTACCCGCCCGACGCCGCCACGCTGCTCATCGAGGCGACGACCGGTTTGCCGGCATCCTGGAGCGCCGCAATTTCATTGGCGATCACGTCGGACGCGAACGCGCTCCCGCCGGGACTGTCGACGCGTAAAACGACCGCCTTGACGGACTCGTCGTCGCGCGCGCGGCGCAGCAACTGCGCCGTCGAATCCGCGCCGATGGCGCCGGGAGGCTGCATGCCGGACTGGATTGCGCCCGAGGCGATGATGATGCCGATATTCTCCTCGGCCACTTTGTCGCCATCGAGCAGGTCTTCGTGCGCCAGGTATTCATTCATGCCGATCGAGCTGTAGTCGACATCCGAATCCTCGGCCGTCCCGACATAGCCGATAAGCAGCTCACGCAGTTCGGTTCGGGTCAGCAGCTCGTCGACGAGATTGCTGTCTTTCGCCGCCTGCGCAAGGTCGCCGTCGGCCTCCGCGACCATACCGACGAACTCGTCCGCATACTCCTCGACCTCCGAGACGCTCATCTGCCTCGCGGCGGCAACTTCCTCCAGGTACGTTCCCCACAACTGATCGATCAGGTTGCGGGTTGCCTCCTGGTCCGCATCCGACATATCCATGCGCTCGAAAGGCTCTACGGCGGATTTGTAGGTACCGACCTTGAAGATATTCCAGTCGAGCTTGAGTTTCTCGATCGCCTCGCTGAAATAGGTACGGAAACGCCCGTAACCCTGCAGCAGGATGCCGCCTTCTGGATTGAGATAGACCTCGTCCGCATGCGCCGCAATGAAATATGCCTGCTGGGTCATGAAGTCCGCGCTCGCGATGACCGGTTTGCCGGATTCCTGGAAATCCTCGATCGCACGGGCGATGCGCTGCAGCTTGGGCAGTCCCGCCGCGCCCAATACGCTGAGCTCGATGTGAACAGCGCCGATGCGATCGTCATCGCGCGCAAATTCGAGCGCATCGACGATATCCTGCAATACTGTCTGTGGCTGGGCTTCGTCGAGCAACTCCGCCAGTGCCCGGTCGAACGGGTCGCCCTCCAGTTCCTCGACGATCACGCCCATGGGCTTGATCAGCAGTGCGGCACGGTCCGGCAACAGGCGAGTCGTTCCCGACATCGCGCCCACGAATATCGCGAATACGAGTAGCAGCAGGATCAGGTGCAGCACCTTGCGGAAGCCGTCGATGCCGCTCCAGATTCCGGACAGCACGCGGACAAAAATGCTTTTCTTCTTCATCGTATTCAAGACTCCTCGCGTAATTCGAGCGATCGCCGCGTCAGGTTAGAGTGTACGCCGCGCCATTTCGAGCAGCCAGCGCGGCTACCCCGGCACGAGCAACAGCGACAGACCCGGCCAGAAGGTGATGACAAGCACTGACACCATCAGGATGACCAGGAACGGGAAGGTGGCCGAGTACACGTGCATGATGGGCTTTTCGAAACGATAGCTCGCGATGAACAGGTTCAGCCCGACGGGCGGCGTCATGTAGCCCAGCTGCATGGCGGCCAGGAAAACAATGCCGAGATGAACGGGGTCGACGTTATAGGCTGCTGCGATCGGCAGGATCAGCGGCACCACCAGCACGATCGCGGAGAAGATGTCGATCAGCGCACCGAGGATCAGCAGAAACACCAGCAGCAATATCAGAAACGACGCCTGGCTTGATACCAGCCCGGACACCGAGGCGAGCAGGTCCTGGGGAACGCCGGCGCTGATCATGTAGTTGGTCGAGGCGAGCGACACGGCGAGGATCGCGAGAATGCCCCCGACCAGCACCATCGATTCGCGAATGATCCGCGGCAACTCCGTGAGCCGGATTTCCCGGTGAATCAATACCTCGACAATGAAGACATAAAGCGCCGTAATCGCAGCGGCCTCGGATACAGCCAGGAATCCCGAGTAAATGCCGCCGAGCACCACCAGCGGCAGCGGTATTTCCCACGCCGTTTCCCGGATCGCGAGGCCGAACTCGCGTATCGAGAATTTCTGCAGCACCTTCGGGCTCCTGCGGCTGACGAACAGACTCCAGCCCGACAGCATGACCAGCATCAGCAACCCCGGCAGGATACCTGCAAGGAACAGGTAGTCGATCGATACCTCGGCGATCACGCCGTACAGGATCAGCGGCAACGACGGCGCAAACAACAGGCCGAGGCTGCCGGACGACGTAACCAGCCCGAGGTTGAACTTGTCCGGATAGCCGTCCTGCTGCAGCGCCGGGTACAGGATCGCGCCGAGCGCGATAATCGTAACGCCGGATGCGCCGGTGAATGCCGTGAAAAACGCGCACGCAGCAAGCGACACGAGCGCGAGACCGCCCGGCATCCAGCCGAGCAATGCATCGGTCAGCCTCACGAGCCGACGTGGCGCATTGCTCTCGCTGAGCAGGTAGCCCGCGAAGGTGAACAGCGGGATCGCGGCCAGGAACGGAAGATCCGCGATACTGAGAATCTCGATCGCGAGGTTCATGAGGTCGGTGTCGTCGCGCTGAAAGCCCAGCATGGCGCTGGTCGCTATCACCGCGAACAGCGGCGCACCGAGTATCGCCAGGAGGGCGAGAATGACGGTCAGCGCAATCACCGCCGCGCTTCCGCCCCACTGCCGGTTGCCATCACGAAGACTTCACGGATCACCGAGACCGCAAAACGGTAGCTCATCAGCGCAAATGCGCCCGGCACCACGATGTGCGCCATCCACGCCGGCACGTTGATCAGCACCGTATCTTCGAATTCGATTTCCAGCTGCAGGTAGCGCCACGCCTGCCACGCGACGACGCCGCAGATTACCGCCGCAAACGTGTCGACGAACAGGCGAATCGCGGTCACCGCCTTGTCGGGCAACAGGTGCGACAGTGCATCGATGCGGATGTGGCGATTGTCCCGGGTTGCGGCGACCGAGCCGACCATTGCCAGCCACAGAACGAGGAGCTTGATGAGTTCGTCGGCGCGGAAGAACCCGGTCTCGAATACTTCCCTCAGAATGATCTGGCCGACCGCCAGCAGGACGAGCGCCCCCAGCAATACGACGAGCATTGCGTTTTCCGCCAACCGGCCGAATCGTTCCAGCCGGGCCAGCGCGGAAAGGAGGCCGTGAGTCACTGCGCTCCGGCCGTCACTTCGCTGTTTTCTTCCCGGTATTTCTTCACGTAGCCCAGCATCTCGTCGTACAGGGCCATGTTGAATGCGCCCTGCTGGCCGAGCTTCCTGTTGGACTCCATGAGCCGCTCACGCAAGCGCGCAACTTCGTCGGCATCGAACGGGACGCTCTCGATGCCCGCGTTCAGGAGCGCGTCGCGGGCCTCGCGGTTGTCCTCGAGATTGGTGCGGTCGAAGTTCTCGTACGTATCGTGCATCACGTCGCGCACGACCTGCTGGTCGGCGTCGCTGAGCTTGTTGAACGCCCGCTTGTCCACGGCCATGAAACCCACGGTGTAGACCAGCGGAATCTCCGTCATGTACTTGATCTTCGTATGCCACTGCAGCACGAGTGCGCCGATCGGCGACATGGCGACGATATCGATCAGGCCGGTCTGCAGGCCCGTAAGGACGTCCGTAAGCGGCAGCGTGACCGGGGCCAGCGACAACGCCTCCATGGAGGCATAGCTGATGCTGTCCCCTTCGGGCACCCATACGCGCTTGCCCTTGAGATCGTCGAGGCCCTTGACCGGCGTATTCGACATTACGATCGCGAAACCGCCCGAGGCAAATCCGAAGTTGATGAAGCCGGCCGCCTCGAGCCCTTCCTGCAGCTTGCGGTCGAGGCGCTCGCGAACATAGGCCGCTTCCTCTTCGGAGTTGAACACGAGCGGCATGCCGTAGATGTTCAGGTCGGGATAGATGTCGGCCAGCGCCGCGGGCGTGAACGCGCCGCCCTGCAGCGCGCCGATGCGAATCTTGCCGAGCACCTTGGTGTCGTTGCCCATGACGCCGCCGCCGTAATACTTGATCTGCACGCGGCCGTCGGTGCGCTCCTTGATCTCTTTCGCGCTCTCGCGCATGTCCTTCATCCACTCCGAGCCCTCGGGCGTCACCGTGGCGATCTTCAGCGTGGTGGCACTGGCAACGCCGCCAAGAGCGAGCGCCAGCAATGTAATCAGAAATTTGTTCATCAGTCGTGCACCTGTCGAGGTTCCGATCAGAAATAGTCGTCCGCTTCTGCCAACAGCCGTTCGGCTTCTTCCTTGGCCAGGACGTTGCCCAGTGTGAATCCATCCGCGTAGGGACTGGCGTCAACCACTTCGCCGAGCAGCCGGTCGTGCAGATCGCGCTCGTAAAGCAGTCTCGCGTACCCTTTTGCGTATTCGACCTTCGCGCTCAGATCCCGCCCGTCCGACAACGCGATAGCCTTCTCGAAATGCGCCCGCGCTTCCTCGGGTTTCCCGCCCAGCGACGGCGGCCTCAGCGTCAGCAAGATGCCCATGTAGGTGTGCACCGATCCGTCGACGTCGTCGCCTGCGACCGCGAGGTAGCGATTGAACAGTGCTTCGACCTGCGGCAGTTCCGCGAGCGAGTTCCAGTCGTCGCTGTGCGCACGGAGGTACGCGAGCGTCGCGAATCCGTACGTATAGAGATACTCGGACTGCCTGGTCGTCACGCCGTCGAGGGTGGCCACGAATTCGTCATAGCTCGCGTCAGGCCAGTCGCAGGACGGCGTATACGTTTCGCACATGGCCTGCCGGGCGTAATTGCGGGCGCGCGTCGTAAGCCGCGATGCACGCGCCGGGTCGTCCGCAAAAACCGCGCCGTAAGAGGCGTACAGCGTCGCCGCCGATGCGAGTAACTCGGGATTGTCCGGATCGCCTTCGAGGAAACTGTCGAGCAGGAGCATGTAGGACGGTGCCCCGGCCCGCACCGTCTCCGGATCGTCCTGGTTGAGGATGGCGCTCGACAGGTTGTCGGCGAGACCGCTGGCCGCCGACGACATCAGCGACGCGCACCCGCTCAGCGACAGGCTGGCGAGTGCAAGCAGCAGAGCGCTGCTCTGAGTTCTTCGGAAAATCGATCTCATGCCACGAAAGACCCGGCCCAAGCGAATAGGTTCAGGCTAACCGACCCGCAGCCGCCCATAATGTGGATTCGGCCACAGATTTGGAACCGTGCCGCCGCCCGCGGCACGGCTTTTTCTAGATCTTTTCCTTGATGCGCGCCGCCTTGCCGGTGCGCCCGCGCAGGTAATACAGCTTGGCACGGCGCACGTCGCCGCGGCGCTTCACCTTGATGGAATCCACGACCGGGCTGTAGGTCTGGAAAACACGCTCGACCCCTTCGCCATGCGAAATTTTGCGGACGGTAAACGAGGAATTCAGGCCGCGATTGCGCTTGGCGATGACGATGCCCTCGAACGCCTGCAGGCGCTCCCGCGTGCCTTCCCTGACCTTTACCTGGACGATGACGGTATCGCCCGGCGCAAACTCGGGAAATTCCTTGTTCATCTGTTCCTGCTCGATCGCTTCGATAATTTTGCTCATGTCACTCTACCCTGTTCCTTCAGGAACTCGTCGAGCAGCTTTTGCTGCTCACGGCCCAGTTGCAATTTCTTCACCAGGTCCGGGCGCCTCAGGAATGTGCGGCCCAGAGCCTGCTTGTAACGCCAGCGCGCTATGCGCGCATGATCGCCGGACAGCAACACTGCCGGCACCCTGCGGCCCTCGATCTCCTCGGGCCGCGTGTAGTGGGGATAATCGAGCAACCCCTCTACAAACGAGTCCTGCGCCGCCGAATCCTCGTCGCCGAGCGCGCCCGGCAACAACCGGACGACCGCGTCGATGACTGCCATCGCGGCGACCTCGCCGCCCGACAATACGAAATCGCCGAGCGACAGTTCAGCGTCTACCTCGTCCTCGATCAGCCGCTCGTCGACGCCTTCGTAGCGGCCGGCGAACAGGATCATACCCGGTAACGCCGCCAGCCGCGCCGCCTCCGCCTGGTCGAACACCCTGCCGGACGGAGACAGGAATATCACCGGACTGCCCTCGGGCATCGCGGCGCGCGCCGCACGTATCGCCTCGGCTGCCGGCCGGTACTTCAGTACCATGCCCGGGCCGCCACCATACGGCCGGTCGTCCACTGTGCGGTGCGTATCGGTCGCGTAATCCCGCGGATTCTCGATCCGCAGCGCGGCAAGCTGCCGCCCCATGGCGCGTCCGACGACGCCGTGCTCCGCCACCGTGCGGACCATCTCCGGGAACAGGCTGACAACGGCGATCTGCATGATGTCAGTCCCACTCCCAGTCGACCCGGATAACGCCCGCGGCGAGATCCACGTCGAGTATCACTTCTCCCGGCACGAACGGAATCAACCGTTCGTCGTGGCCGTCGACAACCAGCACGTCATTGGCACCGGTTGCCATCAGGTAGGCAACCCTGCCGAGTTCGGTGCCGTCCCTGTGCACAACGACCAGACCCTCGAGGTCGGCCCAGTAATAATGGCCCTCCCCGGGATCCGGCAGCGCATCGCGATCGACGCCGATGTCGCTGCCAGTCAATGCTGCAGCGGCGTCCCGGTCCTCGATACCGTCGAGGCGCGCGATGACCGCCTTGCCGTGTCGCTTGCCTTCGGCAAGCACGGCGCGCTGCCAGTCGCCGTTCCGGCTCAGCAGCCACTCCTTGTAGTCCAGGACCGCTTCCCGCGGCTCCGTGTACGAATACACCTTTATCCAGCCCCTGACACCGAAAAGGCCGACGATTCGGCCCAGTATCACCGGCTGTGTCGTAGCGTCCGTCACGCTGTACCTGCCCGCCCGCCGCTCACGAGCCGGCTATCGATCAGGCGCTGGCAGCAGCCTTGCGATGCGTCTTCAACAGCGCGGCAACCCGTTCGGACGGCCTGGCGCCCTGCTCGATCCAGTAATCCACGCGTTCGAGGTCGATGCGCAGGTTCTCCTCGTGATCCCGGCCAACCGGGTTGAAGAAGCCGACACGCTCGATATAGCGGCCGTCCCGACGATTGCGACTGTCGGTGACGACCACGTGATAAAAAGGGCGCTTTTTCGCGCCAGCGCGCGAAAGACGAATACTAACCATTACATTCCCGTTAAAATCTTGAGGAGGCGGACACGCCTGATCCCGGGCAGGCCCGAGTAAAGCGCGCATTGTACTGGTTTCGATCTAAATGTGAAGCGTTTTGAGGGCCCGATTGCGCGGAATTTTGCGCCAAAAACCCGAAGTTTTACCGCAGCTTGGGGTCATTTCAGCCGAAACCGGGCGGCAGACCGCCGCGCGGCATGCCACGCATCATCTTCTTCATGCCGCCGCGCGACATTTTCTTCATCATTTTTTCCATCTGCGTGAATTGCTTGAGCAGCCGGTTCACGTCCTGTACCTGCAGCCCGCAGCCCCTGGCGATGCGCTTCTTGCGCGAGCCGTTGATGGTCTTCGGAAAACGCCGTTCGGCCGGCGTCATCGAGTTGATGATCGCTATTTGCCGGCGCATCTGCTGTTCGCCAGCGACGTCCTTCAGCGCCGCGGCGTTGACGTTGCCCGGGATGGGCAACTTGTCGAGCATCGCGCCCAGCCCGCCCATGTTCATCATCTGCTCGAACTGGTCGCGCAGGTCCGACAGGTCGAAGCCGCGGCCTTTTTTGAGCTTCTTCGCGAGTTTCTCGGTTTTCTCGCGGCTGACCTTGTCCTCGATCTCTTCGACCAGCGACAGAACGTCACCCATGCCGAGGATGCGCGAAGCCATCCGCTCCGGATGAAACGCCTCGAGCCCGTCGACTTTCTCGCCGACGCCGAGAAACCGTATCGGCTGGCCGGTGACTTCACGCACCGAGAGGGCAACGCCGCCTTTCGCGTCGCCGTCGGCCTTGGTCAGGATCACGCCGGTCAGCGGCAATACCTGACTGAAAGCGGTCGCAGCGTTAACGGCGTCCTGGCCGGCCATGCTGTCGACGACAAACAGCGTCTCGTGCGGACCGGCCGCCGCATGCACGGCCGCGACCTCGTCCATCATGCCGCTGTCGATGTGCAGCCGGCCGGCCGTATCGACGATGAGTACGTCCGCGTGCGAACGCCGTGCATCGTCCAGCGCTCGCTTCGCGATTGCGACCGGCACCTCGCTCGGGTCGCTGTCGCAATGCAGCGCGCCGACCTCGCCGGCCAGTGTCTTCAACTGCAGGATCGCAGCCGGCCGGTGCACGTCGACGCTGACGAGCATCACGCGCTTCTTGT
>DATHRM010000317.1:0-2098 GCA_035465295.1 Woeseiaceae bacterium
GAGCACGTCCTCGATGGAGCGGGTTGCCTGCAGGCTGCGCAGCCTCTGCGGCACGTTATTCTCGACCGTGAGGTTGAGAATCACGGGTTGCGTCGGATCGACATCGGGAGTGACGCCCTTGAGCCGCATCTGCAGGACCAGGTCGCCGTCCCTCGAGTACTCGACCGCGGACGTCAACGAGTCGAATTCGAAATTTCTCAGTGTGCGGGTGACGACGCCCAGCTGCGACCGGTCGTCCACGACGCCGTCCGCCGCGCCACCCCCGTACCGGATGACACCACCCGGAGGATCGTTCTCCAGGCGGCCGCCGTCTATGATCACGTTGTCTCCTCGGATAGTCACAGGGATCTTCCCCGACACGCTGCCGCTTATCTTTACGGCTTCCAAGTCTGCAAGCGCGGCCATTAACGGCAGCTGAATGCCGCTGGCCTCGAGTATCAGCCGGTTGCTCCCGGCGTCGAGTTCGTACCGGAACGGCTCGGCGGTCACGGTCCCGCCGAGCAGGTTCATCGACAGCGTGCTTACGGCGACTGCCGATTCGTCGAGATACGGCATGGCCGTGCCGCTGATGTTCTCGACCGGAAAGCCGATGTCGACGAGTGCGACGTCGAAGCGGACGGGTTCGAACGAGACCCCCGTGTTCGAATTCAGTGCGGCATCCAGCTTGCCGCTCATGCCGACGAAACCGATATCGGCGTAGCGGCCGGCCAGGGAGTCGGCGGTGAGCGTGGCCGTTCCTTCGTAGGTAAAGCCGGCATCCGATGCTTGCCAGTGAATGTCGGCAGCCGCCGTGGCACGTCCGGCTTCGATGTCCCAGTCGTACGCCCAGTCGGCGAAGATGCCGGACAGGCTGAGCGTGTCGAATTCGATAGCCGCGCTCTGCACGGACAAATTGCCGCGATCCTGCAAAAGATGGTGCGAGACTTGCCCGGACCCGGAAAGCCCGCCTTCCGGCATGCTGAACCGAAAGCTCGCAGACACTTTTTCGTTCGACCCCACGATATCCCCGCGCACGGCAGGGCTGAGAACGCCGCGTCCCCCGAACGCCGGGCTGTTGAGACTCAGCCGTGTATCCGGCGCCGTTACTTTCCACTGCTCGTCCTGGCTGACGAATTCGACGGCCGCGGCGCTGGCACTGACCCGGTCGATGGTCAATTCGCCCATTGCCAGGTCGTCCCAGGACAGGTCGAGCGCGGTGCGGCAACGGATGCCGGAGCGGCACTCGCTGTCATGCAGGCGTACAGGCGGCAGATCGACCCCGGCACCGCGCACCGAGAGAGACGACCGCGCGACCTGGCCGGTCCAGTCGAGCGACGGGTAAGCGAGCGTTGCGTTTACCGGCGTCGATTGCGTGATCGAAACCTCGAGCGTCGCGTCCCCGGCGCGGTAAGAGACGACTGCACCGGACAGCGTTTCGACCACTGCCTGGATTTCGACGGGCCGCGTCTCGTCTGCGTCGAGCGTGAAACCGAACGTGCCGTCGAGAGCGGCACTGAGCGCAACGACTTCGGCGGGAATCGCGCCGACGGCCAGCAATGCCGGCGACAGCGGCTCGAGAAGTACGCTGAAGGTGCCGTCGATTCTGAAGCCCGGGTTTTCCGGGGCCAGTTGGAAGCCCGCCATCAGGGCCTCCGTGTCGTCCGGGAGCAGGGCGCGGATCGAGCCTTTGTATGCCCCGTCGGCTAGCTTTGTCGTGGTCAGGAACACCGCGAAATCGCCGATTGCCGCTCGCAACGTCGGGTTCAGCACATCCGCGTGCCAGGCGACGTTCAGCACGGGCGGCATGCCGGGGAGCAGCACCCGTGCGATCTCGACCGTCGCGCCGGGCGTCGCTGCCGGCGCATCGAGGAAGCCCTGCAGGCCGGCTGCCAGCCCAGGCGGCCCGGTGTCCTGATTGCCGGGCACGAACCTAACGGTATCGATATCGAGCCTGCTGTCTCTGAGACCGCGAAAACGAACCGGGAGCGCGATGCCTTCGATGAACAGCGTGCCGCCGCCCGCCAGTTCGAGGACGATTGCG
This sequence comes from Woeseiaceae bacterium, assembly GCA_035465295.1. Taxonomy (GTDB): domain Bacteria; phylum Pseudomonadota; class Gammaproteobacteria; order Steroidobacterales; family Woeseiaceae; genus UBA1847. The sequence goes on from DATHRM010000317.1 coordinate 2,021, forward strand.
TCGAACAGCACCTCGGACGAACTGATGGCGCTTACCGATACCTGCGTAACCGTAACGCCACTGTCACCCAGGGCCGAG
>DATHRM010000318.1:0-1814 GCA_035465295.1 Woeseiaceae bacterium
TCGCCATTATCGATGAAGGCTTCAATCTCTACGGGGTGCAGAGCACGATCGCCGATTGCGCGCTGGCCGGCGACTACGTGGGGCTCGCATTCCTCGGCGACCTGCTCGTGCCGAACGATGCGCTGATCCTGGCCATCGACAACGGCTCGAGAGCGTTCCTGACCGGCATGCAGAAGTAAGCCGATTGCGCCGGGACCCGAACGGGTCCCGGCCTTATATCGGGAATCCGACTGCAGGCATAATGCGCTCATGAATGAGTTCATGAGCGCCCACGCAGCCGTTGCCGAATGGGCCGACAAGATGCCGGACCGCGAGTTTCTGCTGCAGCCGGTGGCCGGCCAGCTACGCGTCACGACGTTCGGCGAGGCGGCGGATCAGGCGCGGCGAATGGCGTCGGCACTGGCCGGGCTGGGTTTGAATCCCGGTGACAAGGTCGCAATACTCGCCAAGAACAGCGCCGAATGGCTGCTCGCCGACCTGGCAATCGCGATGGCCGGACTGGTCTCTGTACCGATCTATCCGACCGCCAGCGCGGACACCGTCGCCTACATCATCGACCACAGCGGGGCGAAAGCGCTGTTCGTGGGCAAACTCGACGACCCCGACGCCATCGGCGACGCCATACCGGAGGCGCTGCCGACGATCGCGTTTCCGTACCCGACGATCGAGTGCCGGTACGGCTGGCAGCAGCTGATCGACAACGCCGAGCCGCTCGCCGCACCGCACGAGCCGGCGCCCGGCGACGTCATGACGATCCTCTACACGTCGGGCAGTACCGGCCGACCCAAGGGTGTCGTTATCAGCTACCGCGCCTACGCGTACGGTTGCACGGCTGCGCTCGACGTCGTGGGATTCGGCACGGAGGACCGGTTGCTCTCCTACCTGCCACTGGCGCACGTAACGGAGCGCATGGCGCTTGTCGGCCCGTCTGTTTACGCGGGCGCCAGGATCTTTTTCGTCGAGTCGCTGCACACATTCCCGCATGACCTGAAAACAGCCCGGCCGACGGGTTTTGGCTCGGTGCCGCGGCTCTGGGTCAAGTTCCAGGCCGGCATCCTCTCGAAAATCCCGCCTGCCAAACTGCGCCTGCTCCTGGCAATCCCGGTTGTCCGCGGTCTGACTGCGCGCAGGATTCGCGAAGGCATGGGCTTCGAAGCCTGCAGCAAGTTCGCGTCGGGCAGTGCACCAATATCCCCGCACACGCTCGAGTGGTATCGAAAACTCGGCATCAACATCGGCGAAGGCTGGGGTATGTCCGAGACGAGCGGCCTGTCCTGCGCGAATATCCCTTTCGAGGCACGGCGCCTCGGCACCATCGGCGTACCGCTCGAGGGCACGGAGCTGAAAATCTCGGAAGACGGCGAGTTGCTGATCCGCTCCCCCGGCCTGTTCACGGAATATTTCAAGCAGCCGGAACTCACCCGGGAATCCTTCACCGACGACGGCTTCTTTCGCACAGGCGACAAGGCGGAGTGGGACGAGGAATGCGGGGGTTTCCGGATAACGGGACGAGTGAAGGACATCTTCAAGACCGCCAAGGGAAAGTACGTGGTCCCGGTACCCATCGAAGCGCGGTTATCGGCGAACACGCTACTGGACCAGGTCTGCGTTCTCGGCGCCGGCCTGCCCGCGCCGGTAGCGGTTGTCGTCCTCTCCGATGCCGCGCAACACCTGCCTGAAGACGATATCGAGAAGAGCCTCGAGGCGACGCTGACGGACACCAACAGGCACCTGGAGTCTCACGAGCGATTGTCCGGGATGATTATCGTCGATGACGAGTGGACCACCGAGAACGGCTTGCTGACACCGACACT
>DATHRM010000319.1:0-5494 GCA_035465295.1 Woeseiaceae bacterium
TGTCGCCACTACAAGCGCTCGAGTCGCTGTACCGATTGAAGGACCTGTAGGAGCGATTCTCGAACCAGGAGCATTCGCGGGCCCAGGCCCGCTCCTGCAATGCTCGTCGAAACTGTAGGAGCGGTTCTCGAACCGCGAACCGTTCCTACTCCTCGCGCAGGAACGCCCCGCGACGCAGGAATGTACCGATCTGCTCGGCCACGTTGCGCGATATCAACAGTCCCGTATGGGTCGTCGGCATGACGATGTGATCTTTGGCGCCGTCGAGCCGTGTCTCGGCAATAGTGACGGTTCCGTCATTCGGCTCCCCGAAGCGCCCTGTAACGTGCCCCACGCCGAACGGAATCGAGCCCGCAATCGAACCGATTTCGCGGCGGGCAGTCACCGCGCGCGCCCACTCGTTGGCGGAGCCGTCAACCGTTCCCTGCGGCACCGAGACACCGAGCAGGTGCTCCCCCCAGCTTTTTGCGCTGAGGATCGTGGCTACGCGCGAACCGCGCAGCGGCGAACCGACGCAAACGATGCGGCCGGGAATGTCGGAATACCGATTTGCCAGCATGCGCAGGATAACGAGGCCGCCGAGGCTGTGACCGACCATGTGCGCCTGCTCGATACCGTTGTCCTCGATGAATCGAGCCAGTAGCCCGGCGTTCTCGTCGAGTGTCTTCTTCACGGACGGGTAACTGAACACGTACGCCTGCATATCGCACTCGCGCTCGAGATGCCGCTTGACGAGGTACATGCCCGCGCCACCCGCCCACAATCCGTGCGCACAGACGACGGTGTCGATCGAATTCACGTCAGTGCCAGCCTGCATAGCGCGCCCCGATTCCTCCACTACCGCAGCATCTCGGCTGCCTCGGCGTTACAGACGACGAGAACGGATTCGCGCCGGCGGCCGTCAGTCGGCACGCGGCGTGCGCAGGCGGATACCGACTTCCTTGAGCTGTTCCGCGGAAACGGCGCCCGGCGCATTGGTCAGGGGATCGTGCGCCGACTGGGTCTTGGGGAATGCGATCACGTCGCGAATGCTGTCCGCGCCGGCCATCAGCATGACCACGCGATCCAGGCCGAACGCGATGCCGCCATGCGGCGGCGCCCCGAATTCCAGCGCCCGCAGCAGGAAGCCGAACTTCTCTTCGGCCTCCTCGGCGCTGATATCGAGAAGCTCGAACACCGCCGACTGCATGTCCTGGTCGTGGATACGAATGGATCCGCCACCGATTTCCGAGCCGTTCAGCACCATGTCATAGGCACGCGACAGGGCGTTGCCGGGATCCGCCCGCAACGCGTCGGCGTCATTGACCGACGGCGCGGTGAACGGATGGTGAAGCGCGGTCCAGCGCGCTGACTGCGACGCCCGCTCGAACATCGGGAAATCCACGACCCACAGGGGTTGCCAGCCCTCGCCGATGAGTCCGCGGTCCTCGCCGAGCTGTACGCGCAGGGCGCCCAGCGCTTCGTTGACGATTCGCGCCTTGTCCGCACCGAAGAAGACCACGTCGCCGGATTCGGCGCCGGTACGCTCCAGGATGCCGTCGACGGCCGCGTCGGGCAGGAACTTGAGTATCGGCGACTGCAGCCCCTCGCGCCCCCGGGCAACGTCGTTGACCTTGATGTAGGCAAGCCCTCGCGCGCCGTAGCGGCCCACGAAGTCGCCGTAGTCGTCCAGCTCCTTGCGGCTCATTTCGGCTCCGCCCGGCAGGCGCAGGGCAGCGACGCGACCTTCGGGATCGTTCGCCGGCCCGGCAAATACCTTGAATTCGACGTCGCTGACGAGATCCGCGACTTCGACCAGCTCGAGATCGATGCGCAGGTCGGGCTTGTCGGAGCCGAAACGCTGCATCGCCTCGGCGTAGGTCATGCGCGGGAACGGATCGGGCAGGTCGACGTCGAGCACGGCCTTGAAGACGTGCCGCATCAGCGATTCCATCTCGCCCGTGACGATCTCCTCGTTCACGAAGCTCATCTCGATATCGAGCTGCGTAAATTCCGGCTGCCGGTCGGCGCGCAGGTCCTCGTCGCGGAAGCACCGCACGATCTGGTAATAGCGATCCAGCCCGGACATCATCAGGAGCTGCTTGAACAACTGAGGCGACTGCGGCAACGCGAAGAACTTGCCGGGATGGGTGCGGCTGGGGACGATATAGTCCCGCGCGCCCTCCGGCGTCGCGCGCGTGAGCATGGGCGTTTCGACGTCGACGAAGCCCGCATTGTCCAGGTACTCGCGCATGGCCCGGGTTACTCGATGGCGGAGGCGCAGGTTGCCGAGCATTTCCTCGCGGCGCAGGTCCAGGTAGCGATACTTGAGGCGCAGTTCCTCGTTGGCCTGTTCGTCCTGGTGGAACGGCGGCGTCTCGGCGCGGTTCAGAACCTCGAGTTCCTGCGCCAGCACCTCGACGTGGCCGGTCGCCATGTTCGGGTTGATGGTGCCTTCGGGCCGCTCCCGCACCTTGCCCTTTACGGCAAGCACGTATTCGCTTCGGATCCGCTCGGCCGCGGCGAAGATATCGGCCCGGTCCGGGTCGAAAACGACCTGCAGCAGCCCTTCCCGGTCGCGCAAATCGACGAAAATGACACCGCCGTGATCGCGACGACGGTGCACCCAGCCGCACACCGATACCTGGTTACCGATCATGGACTGGTCGACTTGTCCGCAATAGTGGCTGCGCATGATACTGAAGGCCTTGAAAAAAGAGGCGGAATGGTAAGGCCTGAACGACAGCCGCGCACGGCGCCGCTGTCTCGCGGGGTCAGCCTCCCTCGCCGGATTCGCCGGGTTTGCCGAGCGGCAGTTCCCGGGTCTTGTCGTTTCGCCACGGCGGAACGACGACACCGAGCGAGATAATCATCTTGAGGGCCTCGTCCACCTCCATGTCGAGCACGGTTACGTCCTTCTTCGGCACGATGATGATGAAGCCCGAGGTTGGGTTCGGGGTGGTCGGCACGAAACAGCAGGTCACGTCTTCGCCGGTCCGGCCCTGTACCTCCCCCAGCTCTGCCGAGGTCTGGAAGGCAAGGCTGTAGATGCCCTTGCGCGGATACTCGACCAGCAGCACCCGCTTGAACGCGTTACTGGAGTCGGAGAAGACGATCTCGGCGAAGTTTTTCGCAGCCGAATAAACCGACCTGACGACCGGGATGCGGTTCATCAGCGATTCCCAGCCGCCGACGAATGCGCGCCCCACGAAATTGGCGGCGAGCACGCCGGTAATCAGCAGCAGGATCACCGTCAGAATGACGCCCAGCCCGGGTATGTGGAAACCGAGGAGGTTGTCCGGCCTGTATTGCGGGGGCAGCAACAACAGCGAACGGTCCATCAGCCGGACCGCGAATCGAAGCAGCAGGATGGTCAGTCCCAGCGGCAGCCAGACCAGGATCCCGGCGACGATATAGCGGCGCAGCGCCTTCATGCGGCTCGACTATCCGGCACTGGACTTGCTGTCGCCGGCCGGCTTCGAATCCGTCGTCTTGGCGGCTTCCGTCGCCGGCTTATCGCCCTTTTTCGCGTCGTCCTTTTTCGTGTCGTCTTTCTTCGACCCGTCTTTCTCACCGTGCAGGTTGCGTTGCTTGTCCTTCTTGAAATCGGTTTCGTACCAGCCGGTGCCCTTCAGGCGAAAACGCGGTGCCGACAGCTGACGCCTCAATTGCGGCTCACCGCACGCCGGGCAATCGACGAGCGGATCGTCCGAGATCTTTTGCAAAACGTCGAGCGAGTGCTCGCAGTTCTTGCACAGGTATCCGTAGATGGGCATCGGTTTCTGTCTCCAGGAATTTGCCGGATTATAGTAGGAGCGCGCCCCGGCGCGCGAATCACGCCGCGTTCTGAAACTCGAGCCGGTCCTGCTCGACACCGACCTCGATCACGTCGCCGGGCTTGAACTTGCCCTGCAGGATCTCCTGCGCGAGCGGGTTCTCTACCTGCTGCTGGATCGCCCGCTTCAGCGGCCTTGCACCGTAGACCGGGTCGAACCCGGCGTCGGCGAGCTTGTCGCGTGCCGCATCGGACAGGTGGATGCGCATGTCGCGTTCGGCGAGCCTGTCGTGGAGGTAACCCAGCTGGATGTCCACGATCTTGCGGATGTGCTCCCGGCCGAGCGGATGAAACACGACCACGTCGTCCACGCGGTTGATGAACTCCGGCCGGAAGTGCTGCCCGACGACCTCCATGACCGCGAGTTTCATCGCGTCATAGTTTTCCTCGCCCGCCATCTCCTGGATCATCTGCGAGCCGAGGTTGGAGGTCATGACGATCACGGTATTGCGAAAATCGACCGTGCGGCCCTGCCCGTCCGTCAGGCGTCCGTCGTCGAGGACCTGCAGCAGCACGTTGAACACGTCCGGGTGCGCTTTCTCGACCTCGTCGAGCAGGATCACCGAGTAGGGCCGCCTGCGAACAGCCTCCGTCAGGTAGCCACCCTCTTCGTAGCCGACATAGCCCGGCGGCGCGCCGATCAGGCGCGCGACCGAGTGTTTTTCCATGAACTCCGACATGTCGAGCCGCACCATCGCGTCGTCGGTGTCGAACAGGAAGCTCGCGAGTGCTTTCGTGAGCTCCGTCTTGCCGACGCCGGTCGGACCCAGGAACAGGAAGGACCCGATCGGGCGGCGCGGATCCGAAAGCCCGGCGCGCGAACGGCGGATCGCATTGGCGACGGCCGCCACGGCCTCGTCCTGGCCCACGACTCGCTGCTGCACGACGGATTCCATTTGCAGCAGCTTTTCCTTTTCGCCCTCGAGCATCTTGGACACCGGTATGCCGGTCCACTTGGAGACGATTTCCGCAACTTCCTCTTCGGTGACGTTATTGCGCAGCAGCGTCGTTTCGCGCTGCTCGGCGCCTGCCGCCTCCTCGAGCTGCTTCTCCAGCTCCGGGATGCGTCCGTACTGCAGCTCCGACATGCGCGCGAGGTCGTTGGCACGGTGTGCGGTTTCGAGCTCGAGGCGCGCACGCTCGAGTTCCTCCTTGATGTGCGCCGTGCCCTGCATCGCGGCTTTTTCCGACTTCCAGACTTCCTCGAGGTCCGCGTACTCGCGCTCCAGGTCGCTCAGCTGGGCTTCGAGATCGTCGAGGCGCTTTTTCGAGGCCTCGTCGGATTCCTTCTTCAGGGCTTCCCGCTCGATCTTGAGCTGGATGATGCGGCGTTCCAGGCGATCCATCGATTCGGGCTTCGAATCGATCTCGATACGAATCCGCGATGCGGCCTCGTCCACGAGGTCGATCGCCTTGTCCGGCAGCTTGCGGCCGCTGATGTAGCGATGCGAGAGCGTCGCTGCCGCGACGATCGCGGGATCGGTAATCTCGACGCCATGATGAACGTCGTAGCGCTCCTTCAGGCCACGCAGGATCGCGATCGTGTCTTCCACCGTCGGCTCGTCGACCAGTACCTGCTGGAAACGGCGCTCCAGCGCTGCATCCTTTTCGCCGTACTTGCGATACTCGTCCAGCGTCGTCGCCCCGACGCACTGCAGTTCGCCGCGCGCCAGCGCCGGC
>DATHRM010000320.1:0-8979 GCA_035465295.1 Woeseiaceae bacterium
ACGGCTCGGGTTTGAATGGGATGGTCCCGTCATCTACCAGAGCGCGAGCCGGGCCGCTCACGAGGCGGCGCTCGCGCGCCTGTTGCAGGAAGGCCACGCCTATCCCTGCGGGTGCTCGCGAAGCGACCTCGCGGATGCGCCCCGCGGGCCGCTCGGAATCATCTACCCGGGCACCTGCCGCGCCGGATGCACGGCAAGCGAAACCGCAGTCAGGGTTCGGACCGACAATTCACCGATCGGCTTCATCGACGGTTTGCAGGGCGCCCGGCAGGAACAGCTGGAATCCGAATCCGGCGATTTCGTCGTCTGGCGACGCGACGGGCTCGTTGCCTACCACCTCGCGGTCGTCGTCGACGACTACGAGCAGGGCGTCACGGAAATCGTGCGTGGCATCGATCTCATGGACTCGACCTGCCGGCAAATCTGGCTGCAGCGGCTGCTGGGGTTGCCGACGCCGGGTTACCGGCACATTCCCGTCGCGACCCATCCGGACGGCCAGAAACTCAGCAAACTCACCGGGGCGGCGGCAATTCCGCTCGGCCGGCCGGCACAGACCCTCGTCCAGGTTCTGGACGCATTGGCTCAGCGGCCGCCGCACGGCCTCGGCGAGGCCCCGCTGCCGGATGTATGGGCATGGGCCATCGAGCACTGGGACATCACGGCGCTGGTCGGTGCAACACGGATTCCGGTGGACAGTGACGCTATGGCTGAGGGCAAAAATGGGCTATTGTAGTCGGCGCATGTAGATCGAGGCTTCGCATGAGCAAACCCCGCGTTATCAAGAAATACCCCAATCGCAGGCTGTACGACACGGAAGAGAGCCGCTACATCACGCTCGCCGACGTCAAGGAGCTGGTGATGAACAAGGTCGATTTCGAGGTGATCGACAAGAAATCCGGCGAGGACATCACGCGTACCATCCTGCTGCAGGTCATTAGCGAGCAGGAGCAGCATGGCGACGCGATCATGACCGAGGATTTCCTGGCCCAGATCATCCGCGCCTACGGCTCGGTGGTGCCGGATTTCATGGCGCGATACCTGGAGCAGAGCATGAGCTTCTTCATGAAGCAGCAGAAGTTCCTGCAGGGACAGGTAAAAAGCGTCGTCGGCACCGACCCGATCAGCGCCATGGCGGAACTCACGCAGAAGAACTTCGCGCGGCTGCAGTCTCTCCAGGAGGAAATGCTGAAGGGCTTCACTGCGGACGGCGGCGCCCCTGCGGACAACAGCAACGACGGCACGGCGGGCGATCGCAAGCGTACCGGCTGAGTTCGTAGTGCGGGCGCTCAAGGATACTTGAACGTCTTGACATAAAAGCGATCAATGACCAATCTTGGAAGGTGCAACGGGGATTTGCTCCCCCGCCCCCCGTTGCCATGCCTGAAGGGTTCAAAACTCAACGGCAGGCCCCCTGCGCAAGCGGGGGGCCATTTTTTTGTCCAGTCGACGACCCGGCGCCGATGCCGCAATGGCTCCTGACACCACCAAAAAAGGCATAGTGCCCAGTGCCTTCCGCCCCGCGCGCTGGTTGCGAAACCGGCACGCGCAGACGATCTATCCGTCCTTTCCCTGGGCGTGGCGCGAACGGCCCGACCTGCGACGCGAGGTACTCAAGCTGCCCGACGGGGACGTGACCGCGGTCGACTGGGTGGTCGAAACCGAAGATACGCCGAAGTCGGCGCCTCTGTTGATTATCCTTCACGGCCTCGAGAGCTCCGCCGAATCGGCCTACGCGCGGATGCTGATGCAGGCCGCCGCCGCGCGGCAATGGCGCTGCTGCGTGCTGCACTTCCGGGATTGCGGCGACTACCGCAACGTCCTGCCGCGGCGATACCATGCCGGCGAAACCAACGACATGCGTTATTTCGTGGCGAAACTGGAACGTGAGGGACAGTTCGGCCCGATGGTTGCGGCGGGTTATTCCCTCGGCGGCAACGTGCTCCTCAAGTACCTTGGCGAGAGCGGCGCGGGATGCCCCCTCAAAGGTGCTGCCGCTGTTTCCGTGCCGCTGAATCTGCACGCTTGCGCAGAAGCGCTTAATATCGGTATTTCAAAGGGTTACCAGAAGTATCTGCTAAAGCGCATGAAGCGCTCCGTGGCCCGCAAATTCAATCCGCATACCGCCGCCTTCGACTGGCAGCGGGCGATGGGCGCCCGGACGTTCGCCGAATTCGACGATGCCGTGACCGCCCCCCTGCACGGCTTTGCAAACAAGGACGACTATTACGACAAGTGCAGTTCGGTGCATTTCCTGAAGAGCATCGAGCGGCCGACGTTGATCGTCAACGCGCTCGATGACCCGTTCATGACACCGAAGGTCGTTCCCGGCGCCGAGCAACTCTCGGAGCACGTGACCCTGGAGATCAGCACGCACGGCGGTCACGTCGGCTTTATCGACGGCGGCACACCGTGGCGCCCCCGGTTTTACCTGCCGGAGCGGCTGATCGGGTTTCTCGAGCCCGTGACCGCGAGGCCGGGGCTGTAGGAGCGCGCCCCGGCGCGCGAACGCGGTTCGGGAACCGCTCCTACCACCGGCTGCCACGCCGCGATCAGGCGGCGTCGTCGACTTCCTTCATGGAGAGACGCACGCGTCCCTGGCGATCGACTTCCAGCACCTTGACCTTGACCACGTCACCCTCGGACAGCTTGTCGCTGACTTTCTCGACACGTTCGTTCGAGATCTGCGAAATATGCACGAGGCCGTCCTTGCCCGGCAGGATCGTCACGAACGCACCGAAGTCCATGAGACGGGCAACGCGCCCTTCGTAGACGCGCCCGACCTCGACATCCGCCGTGATCAGTTCGATGCGGCGGCGTGCCTCCTTGCCGGATGCCCCGTCCACCGACGCGATGCGCACGGTGCCGTCGTTCTCGATGTCCACCGTTGCGCCGGTTTCCTCGGTAATCGCCCGGATGACGGCGCCACCCTTGCCGATGACGTCGCGGATCTTCTCGGGATCGATCTTCATGGTCATGATCGTCGGCGCCCACTCGGACATTTCCTCGCGCGGCGTGCTGAGGACCTTGCCCATTTCGCCGAGAATGTGCAGGCGCGCGTCGCGGGCCTGTTCCAGCGCCTTGTTCATGATCTCGCGAGTGATGCCCTGGATCTTGATGTCCATCTGCAGGGCCGTGACACCCTCCTCGGTGCCGGCCACCTTGAAATCCATGTCGCCGAGATGGTCTTCGTCGCCGAGGATGTCCGTCAGGACGGCGAAGTCTTCGCCTTCCTTGACGAGGCCCATGGCCACACCCGCTACCGGGGCCTTGATCGGCACGCCGGCGTCCATCAGCGACAGGCTGGTACCGCAGACGGAGGCCATCGAACTGGAGCCGTTCGACTCGGTGATCTCGGAAACGACACGAATCACGTAGCCGAAGTCATCGAGATCGGGCATGACCGCCTGGATGCCGCGGCGGGCCAGCTTGCCGTGACCGATTTCCCGGCGCTTCGGCGAACCGATGAAGCCGGTCTCACCGACGCAGTACGGCGGGAAGTTGTAATGCAGCATGAAGGGCTCTTTGTACTCGCCCTCGATGGCGTCGATGATCTGCGCGTCGCGCCCGGTGCCGAGCGTCGTCACCACGATCGCCTGCGTCTCGCCGCGCGTGAAGACGGCGGAACCGTGCGCGCGGGGCATGACGCCCACCTTGACGTCGATAGGCCGGACGGTCTTCTGGTCGCGGCCGTCGATGCGCGGCTCACCCTTGATGACCCGCTGCCGGACAATTTTCTTCTCGAGTTTCGAGAGGGCCCCGGCCAGCTCGTCCTCTGACCACCGGGCGTCCTCGCCCTCCCCGCCGAGCGCTTCGATCGCAGCGGCCTTGACGTCCGCAACCCTGGCCTGGCGTTCCATCTTGTCGCTGATCTGGTACGCCTCCGTGAAACCGGTGGCCGCCTGTGCCTCGACCGCGCCGGCGAGTTCCTCGTCTTCCTCCGGCGCCTGCCAGTCCCAGGCGGGCTTGCCGGCCTCGGCCGCCAGTTCGTTGATCGTGTCGATCGCCGTCTGCATTTGCTCGTGGCCATACATGACGGCGCCGAGCATGATCTCCTCCGAAAGCCCCTTGGCCTCCGACTCGACCATGAGCACGGCGTCACGGGTGCCTGCAACGACCAGTTCCAGGTCCGACTTCTCGAGTGCGGAAACACCCGGGTTGAGGACGTAGTTGCCATCCAGGTAACCGACCTTGGCGGCGCCGATCGGGCCGGCGAACGGCATACCCGAGATCGCCAGCGCCGCCGACGCGCCGATCAAGGCCGGGATGTCGGGATCGACTTCGGGGTTCAGCGACATCACCGTCGCGATGACCTGGACCTCGTTCTTGAAGCCTTTCGGGAACAGCGGGCGGATCGGCCGGTCGATCAGGCGACAAACCAGCGTTTCCTTCTCGCTGGGGCGTCCTTCGCGCTTGAAAAAGCCGCCCGGAATCTTACCGGCCGCGTAGGTTTTTTCCTGGTAATTGACGGTCAGCGGGAAGAAGTCTCTGCCCGGATCAGCCGCCTTGCGGCCGACCGCCGTTACGAGTACCACGGTTTCCGCCATATTTACGAGGACGGCACCGTCGGCCTGGCGCGCTACGGCCCCGGTTTCCAGGGTGACAACGTGCTCGCCGTATTGGAACGATTTCTTGATTGAATTCACAGTATTTGCTCAATTGGTATTGATGAGGGCAGGAGCAACCGACAGCGCGCCCGGTGCGGGTACGTCTCGTCGGTCGTTACATTGCCGGGGATAGTCCGCTGGATTAGCGGCGCAGGCCGAGCCGGGTAATCAGCTCGCGGTACCGGTCCTGGTCCTTGGCCTTCAGGTAGTCGAGCAACTTGCGTCGCTTGTTGACCATCCTGAGGAGACCCTGACGGCTATGGTGATCCTTTTTGTGATCGCCGAAATGCTCGGTGAGTTCGGAAATTCTCGCAGATAGCAGCGCTACCTGGACTTCGGGTGACCCCGTGTCGGCCTCTCCGCGGCCGTATTCAGCAACAATGCTGGCTTTTGCTTCACTTGACAGTGACATCTCTTCGTTTCTCCAGTACTACTTTCGTCTTTTGGCCCTTTTTTGCAGCGCAGTATTCTAGCGCCTGAAAGAGCCCATTAACAGGCCAAAATCAAATATCTACGGGTTGCCTCCCGGCTGCCCGAAGACCCTGCGTGGCGCGATCCTCCCGTCACCGGAAATCTCACCCACGCCCAAAAAAACACGTTCCGCGCCGTATACCCGCGCGAGACCGGGAACCCCGGTTTCACCCGCGGCGACCGCCTGGCCGCCGCAAAACCGCAGGGCAGCAGCCGCGTCGAGACAAACCTCTCCGAGCCCGGCCAGCGCCCTGTCGGGCGGCAACAGGCTCTCGCGAAGTGGCACAGGCCCCTCTGCGGCGGCCGCCTCGACCGCCTTGAGATCGACCATCTCGTCGGCACCGAAGTCGGCCACGGTTTCACGATGCAGCCGCGCCGTGTGCGCGACGGTGCCGGCCGCGCGCGCAATGTCCTCGACGAGACTGCGCACGTACGTACCCTTGGAGCAGCGGACGCGAAACACCACCCGCGTGCCGGCGGCCTCGAGCAGTTCGATCGAATCGATCCTGATCGGCCGCGGCTCCCGCTCGACGGTTTCGCCCTTGCGGGCGAGTTCGTAAAGCCGTTTGCCGTCCTTCTTCAATGCCGAGTACATCGGCGGCACCTGCAACGACTCGCCAAGAAACCCCTTTAACACGGCTTCCCAGTCATTCGCCGTCATTTGCGGCACATCCGCCGACTCGATGACCGAGCCGGTGGCGTCGCCGGTATCCGTCGCGGTCCCCAGCTTCGCCGTAACCCTGTAGGTCTTGTCGGCATCGAGCAGGAACGCGCACACCTTTGTCGCTTCGCCGAAGCAAAGCGGCAGCATGCCCGTCGCCGCGGGATCCAGGCTGCCCGTATGACCGGCCTTGCGGGCGTTCAGCAGCCGCTTGACCCGCTGCAGCGCCTGGTTCGACGTAAGCCCTGCCGGCTTGTTCAGGAGCAAAACGCCGTCGACCGGTTCCGATCGACTGTGTCGGCCTCGAGCCATTGGCCTACTCCTGTTCGTCGGCGGCAACAGCGCGATCGATCAGTGCCGTCAGCCGGACCGCTTCGGCGGCGCTGTCGTCGTGGACAAACCGCAGTTCCGGTACGTGCCGGGCCTTTATCGCCCTGCCCAGCTTGCCGCGCAAAAACCCTGCAGCGCGTTCCAGCCCTTCGAGCGCCTGCGCGGGGTCCGCATCGGGATCGATCAGGCTGAAGTAGACGCGCGCAACGCTGAGGTCCCTCGACAGGTCTACCGACGTCAGTGACACGTTCTGCACACGCGGGTCCTTGACCTCGAACTGCAACAGTTCTGCCAGCGTGCGCTGGACCTGGTGCCCGAGCCGCTGGTGCCTGGAAAACTCGCGTGGCATGTCTCTGCTTCCGTTGCCCGCGCTAGTCCAGTGTCCGCGCCACTTCGATGCGCTCGTAGCATTCGATCTGGTCGCCGACCCTGACATCGCTGTAGTTCTTGACGCCGATGCCGCATTCCGTACCCGAGCGCACCTCGTTCACGTCGTCCTTGAAGCGCCGCAGTGACTCCAGCTCGCCCTCGTAGATGACCACGTTGTCACGCAGCACACGAATCGGGTTGGAGCGTTTCACGAAGCCTTCTGTCACGATACAGCCGGCAATATCGCCGAACTTCGGCGAAGAGAAGACTTCCTTGACCTCGGCCAGGCCGACGATCTGCTCACGGATCTCCGGCGACAGCATGCCGCTGAGCGCCGCTTTGACGTCGTCGATCGCCTCGTAAATGATGCTGTAATAGCGAACGTCGACGCCGGATTCCTTGATCGCCGTACGAGCCGCGGCGTCGGCGCGCACGTTGAAGCCGATTATCACCGCGTTCGATGCGGCGGCCAGCGTTGCGTCGGTTTCCGTGATGCCACCGACTCCGGCGCTCAGGACGTCGACCTTCACCTCGTCCGTCGACAGCTTCGCCAGGGCGTCGCGCAGCGCCTCCGCACTGCCATGGACGTCGGACTTGATAATTACCGAGATCGTATCCGCCTGCGCGTCCTGCATCTGGCTGAACATGTCTTCGAGCTTCGAGGCCTGCTGCTGTGCAAGCTTGGTCTCGCGCGTCTTGGCGCGCCGGAATTCTGCGGCCTCGCGCGCCTTGCGCTCGTTCTTGACGACCATGAAATCGTCGCCCGCACTCGGCGTCTTCGACAGGCCGAGCACGACGGCGGGGCTCGAGGGTCCGGCCGACTCGATTGACTGCTGCGTCTCGTCGAACATGTTGCGAATACGGCCGTATTCCTCACCGGCGATAATCATGTCGCCCTGATTCAGCGTGCCGGACTGCACCAGGAGGGTCGCAACGGCGCCGCGGCCTTTCTCGAGACTGGACTCGATAACCAGTCCCCTGGCCGGTCCCTCCTCGACGGCCTTGAGGTCCATGACCTCGGCCTGCAACAGTATGGCGTCGAGCAGATCGTCCACACCGTCCCCGGTTTTCGCCGACACGTGCACGAAGAGGTGCTCGCCGCCCCAGTCCTCCGGGATGATCTCGTGCTGCGCCAGTTCGTTGCGTACGCGATCCGGATCCGCGTTTTCACGGTCGATCTTGTTCACGGCGATGACGAGCGGCACACCCGCTGCCTTCGCATGCTCGATGGCTTCGATGGTCTGCGGCATAACGCCGTCGTCCGCGGCCACGACCAGGACCACGATGTCCGTCGCCTGCGCGCCACGTGCGCGCATGGCCGTGAATGCGGCGTGGCCGGGCGTGTCCAGGAACGTGACGCGGCCTTTGCCGGTCTTCACCGAGTACGCGCCGATATGCTGCGTGATGCCGCCCGCCTCCGCATCGGCTACGTGGGTGCGGCGGATATAGTCCAGCAGCGACGTCTTGCCGTGATCGACATGACCCATGATCGTGACGACCGGCGGGCGCGATACTTCGTCGCCCGTTTCCACCTGCTCGTCCGCAAGCAGTTTCTCGTCCACGTCCTCGGCCGAAATCGGCTTCGCGACATGCCCGAGTTCCTCGACGACCAGCGTCGCCGTGTCCTGGTCGATAACCTGGTTGATCGTCACCATGGCGCCCATGTTAAACAGCACTTTGACGACTTCGTTGCCCTTGATTGCCATCCGCTGGGCGAGTTCCGATACGGCAATGCTTTCCGGAATCTCGACCTCGCGCACCACCGGCGCAGTCGGCTTTTCGAAGCCGTGCTGCGAGTCGCCGCCAACGGCGACGTGCCGTCGCCGCATCGGCGCTTTGCGCTTGCGCCGGCCGCTCTTGTCGCCGGCCACGTGCAGTTCCTTGCGGCCGTAACGGGTTTCGGGGCGCTGCGCCTTCGGCTTGACCTTCTCTTTCTCTTTTTCCTTCGCACGACGAGCGCGGGCATCTTCTTCCGCTTTTTCGAGGCGCGCCTTTTCCTCGGCTTCGGCCGCCAGCGCCTGCTCTGCCACCTTGCGGGCTTCTTCTTCGGCGTCGATACGCGCCTGTTCTTCCTGCTGCCGCTTTTCTTCCTCGGCGCGAGCAGCCTGCTCCTTTTCGGCCTCCAGGCGCTCCTGCTCGCGCTTTTGCGCCTCGATGCGCTCTTCTTCCTCGCGCCGCTTGCGATCGAGTTCTTCCTGCTCCTTCTGCGCCTGCTTTTCGAGCACGTCGCGCTTGATGTACGTGCGCTTGCGGCGAACCTCGACGTTCACCGTCCGCGAGCGCCCCTGGGCGCCGGATAACTTGAGTTCCGACTGCGACTTGCGCTTCAGCGTGATGCGCCGGGGCGCGGCATCGCCCGCCGGCATTTCCGCCTGGCCGTGGCTGCGACGCAGGTACGTCAACAGCTCGAGCTTGGCGTCCTCGCTTATCGTGTCTTCCGAGCTGCTGACCTCGATACCGGCCTCGTCGAGCTGCGAAAGCAGCTTCTCGACCGGTACCTTCAGAACCTCGGCGAATTGTGCAACTGTGACATCTGCCATACTT
>DATHRM010000321.1:0-2785 GCA_035465295.1 Woeseiaceae bacterium
ATAGACAGTGCGCCCGACGATGCCGGCCTCGGGTTCGCCCCAGAAGCTCACCGTGATGGGCGCATCGTCGTCGAGCAGCCGGAGCGACAGGCCGAATCGGCCCAGCAGTTGGCCCAGCTTGCTGAAGCGGACGTCGGCGACTCGCAGCACGGCGTTGCTGGCACTCACCGCCGGAAATCAGATCGCGGAAATCTGCTTCAGAACGATACGCACGAGATCGTCGACGATTGCGTCGCGCATCAGCTGTTCTTCTTTCGCCTTGCCGAGGACCAGGGTCGCGTCGTAGGTGTAGTCGCGGGTCAGCGTCAGCTCCTGCGGCTCGAGCAGGCTCTCGTCGCCGCTGGTGATCGTGTAGCGCACCGTATAGAACACCTCGAATTCGGTCGGCACGTTCCGCGCCGACACCGACAGCACGCGCTGGTCGGTGAAATCGTAGAGTATGCTCAGCGTCGCCGTTGCGTCGGCCGGCGTATCGGTGACTTCCACCCCCGCCGCCTGCAGATTCCTGCGAAGCTCGCGATAGAACTGGCTGAACCGGTCGGGCGTCTCGATATACGTGCGTTGCATGGCGGCAGGCGTCGACGTCGCCCCCTGCAGGCTGAATCCGCATCCCGCGATGAACAGCAACAGCAAGAGCGGGAAGAATCTATACAACGATGTTCACCAGGCGCCCCGGCACCACGATCGTCTTCCTGACTTCGCTGTCGCCGATGAATCGCTGTGCATTCGGATCTGCGAGCGCCTGGTCGATGACGGTCTGCTTGTCCGCGTCGGCCGCAATCGAAATCTTGCCGCGCAGCTTGCCGTTGACCTGCACGACGATCTCGACGAGGTCGCGTGGCAGGGCGGACTCGTCGACCGCGGGCCAGGGCTGGTCGATCAGGGCCGTGTCGTGTCCGAGCTTCTGCCACAGCGCGTGGCAGATATGCGGAACCATCGGCGACAGCACCAGCACGACGGCTTCCAGGGCCTCGCGCTCGACGGCCCGACCCTGCGCGGAACTGTCCTCGAACCGGTTTACGGCATTGAGGAGTTCCATCGCGGCAGCCACCGCAGTGTTGAACATGTTGCGCCGGCCGATATCGTCGGAGATCTTGCCGATCGTCTCGTGCGTCTTGCGGCGCAGGTCTTTCTGTCCTGTATCGAGCGCCGATACGTCGAGTTCCGGCGCCGGCCCGCCGGCCACGTGTTTGTCGACCGCGCTCCAGAAACGCTTCAGGAAACGCGAGCTGCCCTGCACGCCCTCATCGGACCACTCGAGCGCCTGCTCCGGCGGCGCCGCGAACATCATGAACAGCCTGACCGTGTCCGCGCCGAAGCGCTCGATCAGTTCCTGCGGATCGACGGTGTTGCCCTTGTTCTTGGACATCTTCGCGCCGTCTTTCAGCACCATGCCCTGGGTGAGCAGATTGGTGAACGGCTCAGACGTCGCGGTCAGCCCTTCGTCGCGCATAACGCGCTGGAAAAAGCGCGAATACAACAGGTGCAGAATGGCGTGCTCGATGCCGCCCGTGTACTGGTCGACCGGCATCCAGTACGACTCGCGGTCGTCGAGCATCGCCTGGTCGTTGTCCGGGCACGCGTAGCGCGCAAAATACCAGGACGACTCCACGAACGTGTCGAACGTGTCGGTCTCGCGGCGCGCCGCCTTGCCGCAGCGCGGGCAGGTCGTCTCGTAGAATTCGGGGAGATCCCTGAGCGGCGAACCGTGGCCCGTGAATTCGACGTTTTCAGGGAGCACGACCGGCAGATCCTCCTCGGCCACCGGTACGGCGTCGCAATCGTCACAATAGACGATCGGGATCGGCGTACCCCAGTAGCGTTGCCGGGAGACACCCCAGTCGCGCAGCCGGTAGTTCACGGCGCGCCGGCCGCGCCCCGTTGTTTCGAAGAAGTCCGCGATCGCATCGAACGCGGTTGCCGAATCCATGCCGTCGTACTCGCCCGAATTGACCAGTACCCCGTAATCCGTGAATGCGCCTTCGTCGATGTCGATCGACGTGTCGTCCGCCGGCGCGATGACCTGCCGGATCGGCAAGCCGTGCTTCTTCGCAAACTCCCAGTCGCGATCGTCGTGGCCCGGAACCGCCATGACCGCGCCGGTGCCGTAACTCATGAGCACGAAATTTGCGACCCACAGCGGCACGGTCTCTCCGGAGATCGGGTGCACGGCGTCGATACCGAGCGGCATGCCCTTCTTCTCCATCGTTTCCAGCGACGCTTCGGCCGCGTGCGATTTCCTGCACTCTTCGATGAAGGCGGCAACGGCCGGGTCGTTCCCTGCCGCCTTCGTCGCCAGCGGATGCTCGGCGGCGACCGCCATGTAGGTCACTCCGAGCAGCGTATCCGGGCGTGTCGTGAACACCACCAGCGGCTCGTCCTCGCCTTCCACCTCGAACGACAGCTTGACGCCCTCGGAGCGGCCGATCCAGTTGCGCTGCATGGTCTTGACCGAGTCGGGCCAGCCCGGCAGGTCGTCGAGCCCTTCCAGCAACTCGTCGGCGTAGGCGGTGATCTTCATGAACCACTGCGGAATCTCGCGCCGCTCGACCAGCGCGTCGGAGCGCCAGCCGCGCCCGTCGATCACCTGTTCGTTAGCGAGTACTGTCTGGTCGACCGGGTCCCAGTTGACGACCGAATTCTTGCGGTACACCAGGCCCTTCTCGAACATCTTCGTGAACAGCCACTGCTCCCAGCGGTAGTATTCCGGGCGGCAGGTCGTTACCTCGCGCGTCCAGTCATACGCGTAGCCGAGCCGCCGCAGCTGATCGCGCATGTCGTCGAT
>DATHRM010000322.1:0-9717 GCA_035465295.1 Woeseiaceae bacterium
AAGTTCCGTCTCGCCTTCGGATTTCTCGCCGCCGTCGGACATGCCGGTAAACGTGTACGTTCCCGGCGACCAGCGCTCGAGGAATTCTTCGAGCGTGACGATGTCGTCGAGGTCCTCGGGATCGGCTTCGGGGTCCGGCCAACACAACGGCTCGGCGCTCTCGGCAAAGGTTTCGGTGAGTTTCTGGTCCTTCAGGGGACCTTTGGCCTGGTCCTCGAACACTTTCCTGCCGTCCGGACCGAATATCCTGGCCGAGTTGAGGTCGTCGCCGTCCATCAGGAAGTGGAAGCCGATGTCTCCGTCCGATGCGTTGATTTCGATCAATGTCTTGCATTCGCCGAAGTCTTCGCACGGTTCGGTCGCTGTCGCAGGACCGGTCAGGAAGATAAGGGCGGCGCCGGCGTAAATAAGTGCATCACGGTGTGTCGCAGATGTGCGTTTCATTGTTTGCCTCCTCCAGGCAGAGGTGCGTTTATGCGCATTGCAGACAGCAATGGCAGCAGGTTAGAGGCGACCTGACGCAAAATCCTTCGGTACGGGGCAGGAAAACGGCCGGTAAGACGCGCCCGGTCATCGCAGGTCGCGGTTCGAGAACCGCTCCTACAGGAAAGCCAATCACCGCTGTAGGAGCGGGCCTGGGGCCCGCGATCGGGTTGCGGCTCGGGAACCGCTCTTACGCGTAGTCGGGCTGGTTTTCCGGGGCGGCGTCGATGAATGCCTGCAGCCCGCTGCAGGCGTCGGCAACGGCGACGAGGCGCGGGTACTCGTCGAGCGGGATCTTGAAGCGACGGGCGTTATACATCTGCGGTATCAGCAACGCATCTGCGAGCGTGACGTTCTTGCCGAATACATAAGGCCCGTCGTGCGCGTAGCTTACCGAGATGTGCTCGCAGGCCCGGAAGCCTTCGGTAACCCAGTGCGCGTACCAGACGCTTTTCTGTTCTTCCGCCACATCGAGCTCTTCCGAGAGGTATTTGAGCACGCGCAGGTTGTTCAGCGGATGGATCTCGCAAGCGATGGCGTTGCAGAACGCACGCACCTTGCTCCTGAGCGGTTCTTCGCCAGGCAGCAGTGAAGGTGCCGGCCAGGTCTCCTCGAGGTATTCGAGGATCGCCATCGACTGGCCGATAGCCACCTTGCCGTCGTCGAAAAACGGCACCAGCATCTGCGGGTTTATGGCACGGTACTCGTCGCTGCGCTGCTGGTCGTCACCGGGTTTCAACGAAACCGGCACAGGCTCGTAGTCGATGCCTTTCAGGTTGAGCGCAATGCGGACTCGGTATGCCGCCGACGAGCGCCAGTAGGTATAGAGTCTGATCGCCATCGAGGCAGGTTAGTACTGCTGCACCTCGTGATCAATCGCACCGAAGATCGACAGGCCGTCCGAGTCACGCATCTCGATGCGGACGCGGTCGCCGAACCTGAGAAATTCCGTCTTCGGCTTGCCGGATTCGATAGTTTCGATCATGCGGATCTCGGCGATACACGAGTAGCCGACGCCACCGTCCTCGATCGGCTTGCCCGGGCCGTCATCGAGCTTGTTCGAGACCGTGCCCGAGCCGATGATGGTCCCCGCACCAAGCGGGCGCGTTTTGGCGGCGTGCGCGATGAGCTTTCCGAAGTCGAAGGTCATGTCGACGCCGGCGTCTGGCCGGCCAAAGGGCTCGTCGTTGAGGAACGACAAAAGCGGCAGGTGCAGCTTGCCGTCTTTCCACGCCTCGCCGAGTTCGTCCGGCGTGACGGCCACCGGCGAGAACGCGCTGGACGGTTTCGACTGGAAAAAGCCGAAGCCCTTGCCGAGTTCTCCCGGTATCAGGTTCCGCAGCGAGACGTCGTTGACGATCATGATCAGCTTGATGTGCGAGCGGGCGTCTCTCGGGCCGACGCCCATGGGCACATCGTCGGTGATCACGGCCACTTCCGCTTCGAAATCGATGCCCCAGTCTTCGCTCGCGGCGAGGATGGGCTCGTTCGGGCCGATGAACGAATCCGAACCCCCCTGGTACATCAGGGGGTCCGTCCAGAAGCTCTCGGGCATTTCGGCGCCGCGGGCTTTGCGCACCAGTTCTACGTGATTGACGTAAGCAGAGCCGTCGGCCCACTGGTACGCGCGGGGCAGCGGCGACTCGCATCCCGCCGGGTCGAATACGTTCCCGGCATTTCTTTCCTGCAGCCTCCCGGCGATGGCCCGCAAGGTCGGTTCGCAGGTTGCCCAGTTGTCGAGCGCTTCCTGCAGCGTGCCGGCGATCTCGTCGGCGAGCACATAGCGTGACAGGTCGTGAGAAACGACGGCGAGCCGGCCGTCGCGGCCGCCTTTGAGTGATGCAAGCTTCATTTCCGGGTTCCCGTGAATTCGAGTTCGTGCAGCCACGCCGCATGACGCGGCGCCTTTTTCGTGCGGCTCCACTCTTCGAGCATGTCCGGCGCGACGCGCTTCAGTTCGTCGATTTGCTCCTGTGTCTGCGTGTTCGCGACCAGTTCGAGGCGATGCCCGTTGGGATCGAAGAAGTAGATCGACTGGAAGATGCCGTGATTCGTCGGGCCTATTGCTTCGATTCCCTGTTCCTCGACGTGTTTCTTCGCCGCCAGCAACGCGTCGTAGTCTTCGACCTCGAACGCGATGTGCTGTACCCAGCCCGGCGTATTCGGGTCGCGTCCCATCTCCGGTTTTGTCGGGAGCTCGAAAAACGCCAGTACATTGCCCATGCCGGCGTCCAGGAATACGTGCATGTAGGGATCGGGTTCCTTGGTCGAAGGGACCTTGTCTTCCGCAAACGCGATCAGGAACTCCATGTTCAGCACGCGCTGGTAAAACTCGACGGTCTCCTTCGCGTCCTTGCATCGATACGCCACATGATGGATGCGTTTCAGGTTCATTTTGCCTCCCCGGCTGCGTCCTCCGCAGACACGACGCCGCGCGCAATCTGGTCGCGCTCGATCGATTCGAACAGCGCCTTGAAGTTGCCTTCGCCGAAGCCTTCGTCCTGCTTGCGCTGGATAAACTCGAAGAAGACGGGGCCTATCATGAGTTCGGAGAAGATCTGCAGCAAGAGCCGCGGCTGGTCGCCCTCGGTACTGCCGTCGAGCAGGATGCCGCGGGACTGCAGTTCCCTGACCGGCTCGCCGTGCCCCGGCAGGCGCTCCTCGAGCATCTCGTAATACGCTTCCGGCGGCGGCGACATGAACGGCATGCCGCGTTCCTTCAGCCGGTCCCAGCACTCGAACAGGTTGTCGCAGGACAGTGCGATGTGCTGGATGCCCTCGCCGTTGTAGGCCATCAGGAATTCCTCGATCTGCCCCGTGCCTTTCGACGCCTCTTCGTTCAGCGGGATGCGGATCTTGCCGTCCGGCGCGGTCATCGCTTTCGACAGCAGGCCGGTGTACTCGCCCTTGATATCGAAATAGCGGATTTCACGGAAGTTGAAAAGCCGTTCGTAGAAATTCGCCCAGTACTCCATGCGGCCGCGATAGACGTTGTGTGTCAGGTGATCGATCTCCGTGAAACCGCAGCCTTGCGGATTACGGTCGAGGCCGTCGAAGTACTCGAAATCGATGTCGTAAATCGTGTTGCCCGGCGTGTAGCGATCGATGAGGTAAAGCGGCGCGCCGCCAATGCCCTTGATGGCGGGAAGGCGCAATTCCATGGGACCGGTCGGGATCTCGACAGGCTGCGCACCGAGTTCCAGCGCGCGCTTGTAGGCAAAGTGTGCATCCTTGACTCGAAATGCCATGCCGGCCGCGCACGGGCCGTGTTCCTGCGCAAAGTAGTATGCGTGGCTCCCGGGTTCCTCGTTGAGGATGAAGTTGATACCGCCCTGGCGGTACAGGGTGACGTTCTTGGAACGATGGCGCGCGACAGCTTCGAAGCCGAGTGAATGGAACACGGGCTCGAGCACGCCTGGCTTGGGGGAGGCGAACTCGACGAATTCGAAACCGTCGAGGCCCATCGGGTTTTCGAACAGTTCCGTCATGGGTGTCTCCTGCTTGGATTCATACCGGGTATCCCGACATTTTGCGCGAAATACGCGCACGATGTGTCCTGAGTTGGTTATCTGGACCAAAAATAAGAAACAAAAGTTTCACAAAGAGATGTCTGATGAAATAGAATAAGCGGGTGAAGCTGTCCAGCGCCGACAAACGCCTGCTCGATGCCCTGCAGCAGGACGCGACCCGCCCGCAGGCGGACCTCGCGGAGATTGCCGGGATGTCGCGTACGTCGGCCTGGCGCCGCATTCGCGATTTCGAAAAAGACGGCCTGATCCGGGGCCAGGTGGCGCTGCTGGACCCGCAAAAGGCCGGGTTTCACATCCAGGTCCTGCTTGCCGTTGCGATGACCGAGCACACCGACGAGAACCGACGCAGTTTCGAACAGCACATTGCGGGGCTGTCCGCGGTGACCGAGTGTTTTACCGTCGCCGGTGAGCGCGATTACGTCCTGCATGTCGTCGTGCCGGATATGGAAACCTACACGGACTTCCTGCAGTCGGAAATTCTCAAACACCCGGCCGTCCGGTCAGCCAGTTCCACGTTTGTCCTGCAGCGGGTGAAGTACACGACGATGCTGCCGCTGTCCGGTTAGCCGGCGCCGGACACCAGGAACGTGATCGATCGCGCGCGCGCCGTGAACGAGCATCCGTCGTCGGCGACCGAGGCTTCGTCGGCGGACCAGGCAACGCGCCACGGCTTGCCCGGCGTACCGTTGGGGAGACGAAATTCGATTGCCTCGTTGCGGTTATTGAACAGGACGGCTGCCTGCGACTTCGCGCCGTCCGTGGAGGATTCGGCGAGCATGACTTTGAACGGTGCCGGACCGGACCAGTCGTGCTCGTTCATCGGTTTGCCTTCGGCGTTCAACCAGTCGATGTGAACAATCGATGAGCCGATCTCGGCCTCCCCGTGCAGGTACTCGGGCAGCCTCAATAGCGGCCATTCCTTGCGAAGGTGGATCAACTCGCGCACTTCCAGCATGAATTCGGGATCGTACTCGAGGCCGGACCAGTCCAGCCAGCCTGTTTCGTTGTCCTGCGCGTAGGCGTTGTTATTACCGCCCTGCGAGTTGCCGAACTCGTCGCCCGCGAGCAGCATCGGCGTTCCCTGCGACAGTAGCAGCGATGCCAGCAGGTTCAGGCGATGGCGCCGCCGCACGGCAAGAATGTCCGCGTTGTCCGTATCGCCTTCGACGCCGTGATTGCAGCTGTAGTTGTGCGCATGACCGTCGCGGTTCTGTTCGCCGTTCGCCTCGTTGTGGCGACGCTTGTAACCCACCACGTCGGCAAGCGTAAATCCGTCGTGACTCGTCACGAAGTTGACGCTGGCAAACGGCGCGCGCCCGCGATGGTCGAAGATATCCGCCGAACCGTGCAGGCGGCGCGCGAATTCGCCGTTCATGCCGGCGTCGCCGCGCCAGAATCGCCGGGCCGTGTCGCGATACTTGTCGTTCCATTCCGCCCAGCGGTCGGGAAACTGGCCTAGCTGGTAGCCTCCGGGGCCGGGATCCCAGGGCTCTGCAATGAGCTTTACGTCCTGCAGCCGCGGGTCGGCGCTGATCGCAGCGAGCAGCGGATGTTGCGCCGAAAACCCGTGGGCGTGCCTGCCGAGGATGGTTGCGAGATCGAAGCGAAAACCGTCCACGCCGAGCTCGCCGGACCAGTAACGCAGGCAATCCAGTACCAGCGCCTGTGCCCGTGGATGATCGGCATTGAGCGTGTTGCCCGTGCCGGTATCGTTGATGTAGGCGGCAGGGTCGCCCGGCTCGAGCCGGTAATAGGCCTGGTTGTCGAGCCCCCTGAAGCACAGCGTCGGCCCGGAACCGTCGCTTTCGCCGGTGTGATTGAAGGCAATGTCGAGGATCACCTCCATACCGGCGCCGTGAATAGCATTGACCATGTCGACGAAGTCGCGCCGCGCCTCGCCAGCGGCGAAGCGCGGCATCGGCGCGAAGAATGCGATCGTGTTGTAGCCCCAGAAGTTTCTCAGCCCACGCTTCGCGAGGTGATGCTCGTCGATATACGCCTGTACCGGCAGCAGTTCGACCGACGTGACGCCGAGCGACCGGAGGTAGTCGAGCACGGCGCCGTTTTGCATGCCGGCAAAGGTGCCGCGGTCAGCCTCCGGCACCTCGGGGTGCCGCATCGTGTAGCCGCGCAGGTTGGTTTCGTAAATGACCGTTTCCGACCAGGGAACTGAAGGGCGTTCATCGAGGATCGTGTCGAGCGGCGAGCACCCCACGGACAGCGGGACGTGGCCGGCGCTGTCCAGCGGACTCATCGTAAGCGCGTCGGCGCCGGGCAGGTAGTCGAACACGGCCTCGTGCCAGGTGAAAGTGCCGTCGAGTTCGCGACAGTACGGATCCACGAGCAGCTTGTTCGGGTTACAGCGCAACCCTGCATCGGGCTGCCAGGGACCGTGCACGCGGTAGCCGTAGCGCTGGCCGGGCTGGCAGCCGGGCAGGTAGCCGTGCCGGACGCCGTCCGTGCAGCCGGGCAACCGGTATGAACGCTCCGGTTTGCCGCGCTTGCTGTACAGGCATAGTTCGACCGACTCGGCGACCGACGAGTAGACGGCGAAATTGACGCCGTTATCGTCCGGCGTTGCGCCGAGCGGGGCAGGGCTGCCGGTCTCCATGAGCCTATTCAGGTTTGGCCACGTCCAGCGAAATGGGTTCGAGGTGCCAGATGCCGTCGTTGTAGTCGCGCATGGTCCGGTCCGTCGAAAAGCGCCCCGACGCCGCCGAATTCAGGATGCTCATGCGCGTCCAGCGCTCCCTGTCACCGTAAGCCGCGTCCGCCTCGCGCTGGGCGTCGATGAAACTCCGGAAGTCGGCGGCCGTCATCCACTGGTCGGCAGGCTCGCGGATCGACTGTATGACCGCATCGAGCGCGCCCGGCTCGAAGCGGTTGAAGTGCCCGCTGTCGAGCAGGTGCATGACGCGGCCGAAGTCTTCGTCAGCGTCGATGATCGCCTGCGGATCGTACTGGCCGCGCATTCCCCGGATCTCCTCGACCGTCAGGCCGAACAGGAAGAAATTCTCCTCGCCGACCGCTTCGCGTATCTCGACGTTGGCGCCGTCGAGCGTGCCGATCGTCACCGCGCCGTTCATCATGAATTTCATGTTGCCGGTGCCCGATGCCTCTTTCCCGGCGGTCGAAATCTGTTCGGACAGGTCCGCGGCCGGGCAGATCATCTCCATCGCCGATACATTGTAATCCGGGTAGAACAGCAGGCGCAGCCGCTCGTCCATCAACGGGTCCGAGTTGATCACGCGAGCCACGTTGTTGATGCACTTGATGACCTTCTTCGCCATGACATAGCCCGGCGCGGCCTTGCCGCCGATGATAATCGCCCGTGGCGGTATGCCATCGGCATCGCCGCGCCGAATGCGATCGTACAGGTGGATGGCATGCAGGACGTTCAGCAGCTGGCGCTTGTACTCGTGAATGCGCTTCACCTGCACGTCGAACAGCATGCTGCTTTCCACGTGCACGCCGGTCTTTTCCTGCAGCGTGCGGGAAAGCCGGGTTTTGTTCAGGAGCTTGACCTTGCGCCATTCGCCCTGGAATTCCGCGTCGTCCGCGTACTCCCGCAATTTTTCCAGCTCGTCGAGATCGGTCGTCCAGTCATCGCCGATCTTGCTGCTGATGAGGTTCGCGAGGCCGCCGTTGCAGGCAGCGAGCCAGCGCCGCTGGGTCACGCCATTGGTCTTGTTGTTGAATTTCCCCGGCCACAGCTCGGCGAAATCGCGGAACAGCCCTTCCTGCAGCAGGCGCGAATGCAGCTCCGCAACGCCGTTGACGGAATAGCTGCCCACGATGGCCAGGTAAGCCATGCGGATCATGGGCTCGTGGCCTTCCTGGATAAGCGACATTCTCGCGATGCGGTCCGTGTCGCCGGGCCAGCGCTGGCTGATCTCTGCGATAAAGCGCGCGTTGATCTCGTAGATGATGTCGAGGATGCGCGGCAGGAGGCGCCGGAACATCGAGACGGGCCACATCTCCAGCGCTTCCGGCAACAACGTGTGGTTCGTGTATGCCATGGTCCTGCGCGTGATGTCCCAGGCGTCGTCCCAGTCGAGCAGGTAATCGTCGACCAGCAGGCGCATGAGTTCCGCGACGGCCACGGCGGGGTGCGTGTCGTTGAGCTGGAAGCAGTTCTTTTCGGCGAAGTGGGAAAGGTCGCCGTCGTGGTGATAATTCCAGTAGCGCAGCACGTCCTTGAGGCTCGCCGAGGCGAGAAAATACTGCTGCCGAAGGCGCAGCTCCTGGCCGTTCTCAGTGGCTGCGTTCGGGTACAGCACCATCGTGATGTTCTCGGCTTCGTTTTTCGAAGCTACCGCGTCGGCGTAGCTGCCGGCATTGAATTCATTGAGATCGAATTCGTCGGTAGCGGCCGCCGACCAGAGACGCAGCGTATTGACGATGTCGTTGCGATAGCCCGGCACGGGTACGTCGTAGGGGATTGCCAGCACGTCCTGCGTGTCGACCCAGCGGTAATGGGTCTTGCCGGACGGGTCCTTGTGGGTCGTGACGTGGCCGCCGAACTTCACGGTCTGGCAAAACTCGTAGCGCTCGACCTCCCACGGGAAGCCCTCGCGCAGCCAGGGGTCCGGTTCCTCGACCTGGTAGCCGTTTTCGATGCGCTGGTGGAACATGCCGTAGTGGTAGCGGATGCCGTAGCCCACCGCGGGCAACGCGAGCGTCGCGCAACTGTCCAGGAAGCAGGCGGCGAGGCGGCCGAGGCCGCCGTTACCGAGGCCGGCGTCGGCCTCGCGGTCGAAGACGTTCTCGAGGTCCAGGCCGAGCCGGCCCAGTGCTTCGCGCGTCTCGTCCTCGATGTCGACACTCAGTAGCGCGTTGTGCAGCAGGCGCCCCATCAGGAATTCGAGCGACAGGTAACTCACGCGCCGCACCTGGTCGCGCTCCATCGCGAGGCGCGTTCTTGCCCAGCGCTCCATGATGCGGTCGCGCGCCGTGAATACCACCGCCTGGTAGAGATACGGCGACTCGGTGCGAATGGTTCGGCGGCCCAGCATGCGGCCGAAGTAATGCGTGAAGTCCCGCAGTATGGCGTCGGCCGTCATCGGCAGGCTCGGGGTCTGCAACAGCTCGATGTCGCCCAGTCCCGGTGAATCGTCAGATTTGCTTGCCATGCGGTGGTCTCCTGGTGTGCCTCACGAAGGCACCGGCCCAACGATAACGGTCGCGAGTGCCGGCAGCGACAATACGACGGAAAATTCGCGGCCATGCATGCCGGTATCGCTCGCGTCGAGTTCGCCGTTGACGATGCCGCTGCCGCCGTAGCGCCCGTCATCGGTATTGAGTAGCTCGCGGTAACGGCCGCTCACGGGAACGCCTATGCGAAAATCATGCCTGACGACGGGCGTCATGTTAGAGACGCATATCACGAAGTTGCCCGAAGCGTCGCGGCGCAGCCAGCTGAATACGCTGTTGTCGCGGTCGCCCCAGTCGATCCACTCGAAACCGGCATCGGTGAAATCGATCTCGTAGAGCGCCGGCGTGCTCTTGTACAGCGCATTCAGGTCGCGGACGAGGGCCTGCACGCCCTGGTGTGGTGCATACTGGAGCAGGTGCCAGTCCAGCGAGCGGTCATGGCTCCATTCGTCGTACGGCGCGAGCTCGGAACCCATGAACAGCAGTTTCTTCCCGGGGTGCGCGTACATGCTCGCGAAATAGGCGCGCAAATTCGCAAAGCGCTGCCATT
>DATHRM010000323.1:0-11350 GCA_035465295.1 Woeseiaceae bacterium
GGCGAATGTCGCCCGCCGCGGGCGGCCGCAGACCGCCGAGCGTAAGCAGCGACAGTGTCTTGCCGCTGCCGTTTCGGCCGAGAACGGCAATGAATTCGCCGCGCGCGAGGGTCATATCGAGCGCCTCGACCAGCACGCGCCCGGGCACGCGAACGCGGAGCCCCGATACGTCTAGCAAACTGGTGTCCTCGCCGGGCATCCCGACAGCCTAGCCCAGCGGCTGCGGCAGAGGAAGCGCCGGCGCGGCTATTCCAGGAGGCGGATTTCCCGTGCCGTTAACGGGCCGATGAGCACGTGGTCGAGATTTCGAGGCTCCATCACGTCATCGGCGGCGATGGCGATGCGGCCGCCCATGATTTCGGCTTTCGTCTGCGGATAGAGCGGTGAGCGGTCCGGTTCGGCGAGCCCGTGTGGCGGCAGCGGTATGCCGGTCGCAGGATCGTATTTATCGGTGGCGCCGAGCGTGTGCAGGAATTCGTGGGCGATGACCACGTTGTTCCTGCCGGCATACTTGCGGCTCGAATAGGCGTTGACCACGCCGAACATGCCTTTCTGCATGCCGACCGAATTCTCGAGCCGGAGGGTCCTCTGCGGGCTGTGGTAGCGCACGAATATCCGCACGTCCGGATCGATGCGGTCCTGGTCCCCGGCTACGTCCGATACCCACCATCGCATCCTGAGCGACCAGAGCATGACGTCGAGCATGCTGTCCGCATCGTCAACGGGGGGCGGTTGCTCGCGGACGGGTTCACCCAGTTCGATGCGCACCGGCCGTGCGAGGCCATGGTCGTAACGCCGGACCTCGCGCGCGAGGAATTCCTCGACGTCCGCAAACGTGTCGACGCTCAGCCCCGCAATGTACTCCCTGCTCCTGTCGCTGCCGTCGCCGTTGATCGGGTAGATCTTCACCCACAGGCTGTTGTTCCAGTCCGTGCTGCGCCGCTCGGTCAGCCAGGTGCCGATGGCGACCATGAACAGGACGAACAGCAGGATGGCGATACGCACGGCTTTGAACATGGCTCGAAGAAAAGTAACCGGAATCAGTGCGATTAGGCCATAGCGGCGACGCGAGCACCGCAAAACAGGTCGCAGTTCGGCGCGGCCGTGATCCCGGTTCAGAGGCCGGGCGGGCGCCGCGCCAGCGTGGCCTGCTCGAATGCGTAGGCCATCTCGATGAGGTCCTTTTCCGCGAAGGCGCGGCCGATGAACGACAGCCCGATCGGCAGTCCCGCGACGAATCCTGCCGGTACGGTGATGTTCGGGAACCCGGACACGGCGGCGAACGACGAGCTGCCGACCTGGAAGTTGTCGCCGTTGACGTGGTCCGTCATCCACGCGGGACCGTTCGTCGGCGCAATCAGCGCGTCCAGGCCGTGCTCGTCCATGACGGCCGTCAGCCTTTCCCGCATCGCCGCGCCGCTGGCTTCGAGCGCTTCCCGGTAGCCCGGTTCCGTGAGCGGGCCCTTGTCTTGTGCCGCCAGCATGTGCTCCTGGCCGAAAAACGGCATGACCGTGTCCGCATGGGCCTCGTTGAAGCGGATGATTGCTGCCAGTGACCCGAGCGGCGCATCCGACTGCTCGAGGTACCGGTTCAGGTCGGCCTTGAACTCGTAATACAGCACCTCGAGTTCCGCGGCACCGATGCCGCTCGTGTCGATCTCTACGGGGTCCGTGATTTCCGCGCCCTGTTCGCGCAACACTGCGATGCTGTCCTCGAAGAGGGCCTCGACCTGCGGGTTGCTGCCGGCGCCCGTGTAGGTGCGTAGCACGCCGATGCGGCGACCCTGCAGGCCGTCGGCCGCGAGATTCGCCGTGTAATCCGGCACCGTTTCGGGGGCCGCCAGCGACGCCGGGTCGTCCGCATCGATGCCGGTCATCGCGGAAAGCAGAATGGCGGCATCGCGAACGGTGCGCGCCATGGGTCCGGCCGTGTCCTGGCTGTGCGCGATCGGGATGATGCCGCTGCGGCTCACGAGGCCGAGCGTCGGCTTGATGCCGACGATGCCGTTCACGCCCGCGGGACAGACGACCGAGCCGTCCGTTTCGGTGCCGACGGCGACGGCCGTGAGGTTGGCGGCGACGGCGACCGCGGAGCCGCTGGACGACCCGCAGGGGTTGCGTGCCGTGTCGTAGGGGTTCTGGGTCTGGCCGCCGATACTGCTCCAGCCGCTGCTGGAGCGCGTGGAACGGAAATTGGCCCACTCGCTGAGGTTCGCCTTGCCGAGAATAACGGCCCCGGAGTCACGCAGGCGGCTGACGAGAAACGCGTCGCGAGGCGGCCGGTGCGACGCCAGTGCCAGCGAGCCCGCGTGCGTATGCATCTGGTCGGCGGTATCGATGTTCGCCTTCAGTACGACGGGTATACCGTGCAGCGGTCCTCGCGGCCCCGACAGCCGCCACTCCGCGTCCAGTGAGCGGGCGATCGCGAGCGCATCCGGGTTCACCTCGATGATCGCGTTGAGCGTGACACCGGCGTCGTCGAGGGTTTCGATGCGACCAAGGTACCAGGCGGTCAGTTCCGCGGCGCGCAGTTCGCCGCGCTGCATCTGGTCGTGCAGCTCGGCGATACTCGTTTCTTCGAAATCCCGGGGACTGCCGCCGCAGGCACCGAGAAAGCCGAGCAGCAGTATCAGCAGGAGTCGTCGCATGCCGGTGAGTATGCCGCGAGCGTCAGGCAATAAAAAACCCCGCGGCGTGAGCGGCGGGGCTAATTTCTCTTTTTAGTAAAAGAGGTAACTGCAAAATCGGTGGTCGGATACAGATTTTTTATTGTAGTTGGATCTGGATCTTGTTGTTTTTATAATTATTGTTCTTCTGGCGTCTAAATCCTGTGTCTGTTCCTTGTGTGCCACCGAGCACAGTTACACTTCGCTTGGGCATGTATATAAAAGCAAGACCTGTGCCAACCCACCAAATGCGGCTGCGATTTCAATGCTTTAGCGCCTGGTACACAAACCCCCGCGGGGCGCGGAATCCTCGCATGTAAAGAAATCCGACACTATTGCTGCGTCGCACATAATGCAGGCTCGGTAAAATTGCCTGCAACCTACTGAAAATTATACATTTAACCTTCAGGCTCACGATGGCCGGACAGCGACGGTGATCGGCGCAAGTCACGAAACATCGTTTTTCACAGGGGCGCTCGTTGCCACGACGGCTTTCTCTGCGGTTTGTCAAATAATTCGACGGTCGGCGATTGTTCGATCCTGTCGACCAGGCCGATGGTGCTGAAGAAACGGCCGTTGCGCACCACGCCCACCACTCGCAGGGCGTCGTTGATGTCAGCGAGGGGGTCGCCATCCACGATGACCAGGTCGGCAAAGCTGCCGACGGCGATGCGGCCCAGCTGCAGCCCGAGCCCCAGCGCCGCCGCCGCATTGACGCCGGCTGCGCGCAGGGCCTGTTCCGGCGTCAGCCCGGCGGCCGCAAGCGCCCGGAATTCCGCGTGCATGCCGAGCCCTGCCGGCAGGCCGCTCGGTTTACTGCCGAGCACCACGGTCGTCGTTCCGGTCGCAAGGCGCGGCGGCGCGGAGAAGCGCCGTACCGGTTCGAATTCGCCGCCGAGCAGGCCGGCCTGCCGGGATTGAAGCAACGCGGCGAGTTTCGGCGTCTGTGCATCCGCGAGGCCGGAGACGATGGTTACGGGTTCGCTGTTCCCGGCTGCGAGCTTCATGTGCTGGTACTGGTGAGCGCCGGGCGAGTCGGGCAGCGCGGCGGCGCCCAGCAGCAGCGATGCGCCGGACCCGAGTGCTGCCTGCCAGGTCTCCGCAAGCACGGGGACACCCCGTTGCTGCCAGCGTTCGACTGCGTCGCGTTGCGACATGCCGGCGCTCATGTCACCGGCGACGGTTACGAGCCACGGGGCCGGCTCCGTGGCCTCCGTGGCGGGGCTGGCCGCAAGGACCCGCGGTCCCGGTGTGTCCTTGCCCGACCAGCGCCGGTTGAGGTCGTCCGCGTCGTCCACGTCGGCGACCAGTGTGGTCACACCGAAGGTCAGCAGCGCCGGCCCGAGGCCTTCACCGACGGCCGGCGGTAGCGCCGCGTAGCTGTCGATGAAGCCCGGCAGCACGGTCAGATCGCCCATATCGACGACCACGGCGCCGGGGCGATCCTGTTGCGGCTCGATGGCGCTGATCCGTCCGCCGTCGATCAGGATGTCGAGGCCTTCCCGGTAGCCGCCGCCGATGCCGTCGAACAGCCTGGCCGCGCGCAGGACCAGCGTCCCGGCCGGTTCGTCGCTCAGCGTGAGTTCGCGAACCGGCACCGTCCTGGGGACGTGCGCAACCGGCCGGCCGACCGTCGCGCGGAACGGCACGGTCCTCGATACCCAGGAATTGAACTGCCGCTTGCGAATCCGGCCGTCGGCCGCGTACAGCATCACCTGCCGGTCGAGCCATGCAACGGGCGCAAGAAACAGGTCCGCCTCGTCGATCAGTACGCGTTCGAGCAGCGGGTCGGACAGGATCGCCATGTTCATCGTGACGCCGTCGGTGGATTCGCGGGCGAACGTGACGAGGCTGCCATCGGGCCGCCAGGACGGCGCAGACAGGCGCTCCGCCGATACGACGAGTTCCCGGTCCGGCTGCCCGAATCGTCGCAGCACGAGCGACCAGCGGTCGTCATGGTGGCGGACATAGACCAGGTTGCGGCCGTCCGCCGACCAGGCCGGCTCGCTCTCGTCGCCCGGGTGCTTGGTGATGCGCCAGGACAGTCCCGTGGGCACGTCGAGTTCCCACAGGTCGAGCCCGGTGTCATGCCGCTGCGACGAGAACACGATGCGTTCGCCGTCCGGGTGCCAGTCAGGCTGGCGGTCCGAGTAATGGCCGTCGCCGAGCGCGCGCACCGTTTCGCTCGCGACGTCGTACAGGTAAAGACCGCTGCGCAGCTCGGAGCGTGCTTCGAAGACGATCGCAGACGCATCCGGCGACCACCGCGGACCCGCGGCCGGCAACAGGCCGGCGTCCAGCTGTTCGGCGTTGCCGCCCTTCAGCGGCAGGACCCAGATCCCGCCCAGCAGGTCCATCACGATACGGCCGTCCGCAGAGACGTCGACGCTGATGTCGGCGCCCTCGGTCAGCGTCATTTGCGCAACCGCCGTGTGGAAGCAGGCGAGTCCCGCGAGCAGCAGTGTGAAAGCCCTAGCTTGCACACCTCACCCCGACGGACCGGTGGCCGTCAGTGTCCACGTCCACGATGATTTCCATCGGCTGGCAGCAGACCTGGCAGTCTTCGATATACACCTGCGAGCCGGCCGAGTAATCGACCACGATCGTTATCGGTTCGGCGCAGAACGGGCAGTGGCAACGTTCTTCGGAGATCAGTTCGCTCATCGCTTCTCGTGATCAGGGTTGCAGCCGGTTACCTTCCCAGGGGCCCGCGGCAAATTCGCCGCCGCCACGTGCATCGAGCGTGCGCCGCCAGCGCGCGCGGTCATGGATGCGATCTCGTCCTTCGATCCACAACTCGACCGCGCGCGCCCACACGCGCACGCCACCCCAGTGGTCCGGTCGGGAAATAGCCCCGCCGTCCACGACTTCTATGGACTGCAGGTCTTCGCTGACGTTCAGTCCGAGGCTCCGGGCGCGCTGCTGCAGCTGCCGCAGCAAGGCCTCGCGCGAGGCGAGCGGGGCGCTCTGGTCGCTACCCCACGCGCCGAGCTGGCTGCCGCGGTCGCGGGTGGCGAAGTAGGCGTCGCTCTCGGCCGCCGGCGAGAAAACCGCGGTGCCCTCGATGCGTACCTGGCGCCCGAGCGCGTCCCAGTGAAATGTGACGGCGACATCCGGGCTGGCACGGAACTCCCGGACCTTTCTCGACTGGTAGTTCGTGAAAAAAACCAGGTACCCCGGGTCCGCGACGAAGTCCTTGCAGAGCACGACCCGGGCCGAGGGCTTGCCGTCGTTCCCGACGGTGACGAACGTCATCGAGTTCGGGTTGCGTTGTACGCGTTGCCGGGTAGCTTCGTCGAGCCAGGCTGCCGCCCAGTGCATGGGGTTCCCCGGCAATGCCTCCGGAAGCTGCTCTGCAAGATAAGGGTTGGTCAAGCGGTTCTCCACTGCAGTGACTGTCGCACGGCCACCAGCGGCGCAGACTACCAAACGACCGTCACGGGATCACGCATCGGAGAGAAATACGCCGCCTTCGCGGCGTGCGTCTGCCGCAACCTCGAACCCGCTGCGGCGATCGAACCTGGCGACGCTCACACCGCCGAAGTACATGTTGAGGTCGGGGAAAGACTGCAGCGGCAGGTCGAGTGCCGGCAGGTCGAGCCCGGGCTCGGCCCGGAGTTTATCGGCCTCGCCGGTCGTGTCGACATGAATGCGAGGGTGCGCAATCGCGTCGTCCAGCGACATTCCGAACTGCAGCGTGTTGACCAGCACCTGGTGGATCGCGGTCGTTATCCGATCGGCGCCCGGCGAACCGATGGCCATGGTCGCGTCGCTGCTGCGCGCGACGGTCGGCGCCATGTTCGACGGCAGGCGCTCGCCGGGTTCGCGCGAATCCACGTCGCGCCGGTTGAGTTCGATTTCGCCGAGACCGTTGTTCAGCCACAGCCCGGTGCCGTCCGGCATTTCGCCCGAGCCGTAGCCGGATGACGCGGTGACGGCGCAGCCCATGCCGGAGTCATCGACGGCTGACGTATGGACGGTCGACGACGATGACCATTGCGACAGGAACCGGCCCTGTTTCGCCGCGCGGATGAGTTCGGCAGCCGCGGCGCCGACGTCCGCGGCGACATCGAGCCGGTCGCGGCGAAAGTCGAGGCACGCCCGTTGTACGCGGACCAGCTTGTCGAGCGACGCCCTGTCCCAGTCGCGCGCACGCAGGTTTCCGCAGGCGAGCAGCATGGCCGAGAGTACCGCGCCGCCGACGGCCGGCGGCGGATTGGTCGCGATGTGCCAGTTGTTGATATCGGCGACCAGGGCCGGCCGTTCGACCGCTTCGTACGCGGCGAGGTCGTCCCGGGTCAGGGCGCCGCCGCCTTGTCGCACGTGTGCGGCGATCGCTTCGGCCAGTTCCCCCTCGTAGAACACACTGGCGCCCCTGTCCGCGATCGCCGCCAGGCTGTCCGCCAGGTGCGGCACACGAATCAGGCTGCCCCGCTCGCGAAGCCGGCCGTTTTCGTCATGCACGGCCGCATGGCCGTCGCGGCTGCGGCCGAATATGAGTTCGCCGCTGTATCCCAGGTAGTAATGACATGCCGCAGGCAGCGGGAAACCGGAGCGCACAACCTCGATGGTCGGCTCGAACAGCTCGCGCCAGGGCAGACTGCCGAAGCGCCGCCAGGCTTTCTCGATGGCGGCAAGCGCGCCGGGGACCGCGACCGACCCGGTGCCGACGATCGTCGATACGCCGCCGCCGTAGTCGAGGCGTACGGGGACCTTGCCCTGGCCGCGCTCGTTCGGCGGGAGACCGCGACCCGGCACCGCGTGGTTGCCGTCGAAGGTCACCGGGTCGTGGCCCGGTGACCAGACCGTGACGTAGGCGCCGCCCGCGAGGGCGCAGACGCCGGGCTCGGTGTTCATCGACAGTATCGCGGTGGCGAGCGCGCAGTCGACGGCGTTGCCGCCCCGGGCCGCGACGTCGCGGGCAGCGTCAGCAGCGATCGCGGAAGTCGTTGCGACGGCGACCCGGTTCACGAGAGCGCGGTCTCAGAAGTGGATGACGGAGCGAATGCTCTTGCCCTCGTGCATGAGATCGAAGGCCTTGTTGATGTCTTCCAGCGGCATCGTGTAGGTAATGAACTCGTCGATTTTTATCTCGCCGTCCATGTACTGCTCGACCATCCCGGGCAGCTGCGACCGGCCCTTGCAGCCGCCGAATGCCGTGCCGCGCCAGACGCGCCCCGTGACGAGCTGGAACGGCCGCGTCGAGATTTCCTGGCCGGCGCCCGCGACGCCGACAATCACCGACTCGCCCCAGCCCTTGTGGCAGCATTCGAGCGCGGAACGCATCAGGTCGACGTTGCCCACGCACTCGAAGGAGTAGTCCACGCCGCCGTCGGTGAGTTCCACGATCACGTCCTGGATCGGGGCGTCGTAGTCGCGCGGATTCACGGTGTCGGTCGCGCCCAGCTGCTTCGCGAGCTCGAACTTGTCCGGGTTGATGTCGATGGCGAGGATGCGCCCCGCCTTCGCCATCGTCGCGCCCTGGATGGCGCTCAGGCCCACGCCGCCGAGACCGAAGACGGCGACGGACGCGCCGGGTTCGACCCGGGCCGTGTTCAGCACCGCACCGATACCGGTCGTGATGCCGCAGCCGAGCAGGCAGACTTTCTCCAGCGGCGCTTCCTTGCTGATCCTCGCAACGGCGATGTCCGGCAGCACCGTGTACTCGCTGAAGGTCGACGTGCCCATGTAGTGATGGATCGGTTTGCCATTGAGGGAAAATCGCGATGTGCCGTCGGGCATCAGGCCGCGGCCCTGGGTGGCGCGAATCGCCTGGCACAGGTTGGTCTTGCCGGAGGTGCAGAAGTCGCACTCGCCGCACTCGGGGGTGTACAGGGGGATGACGTGATCGCCCACGGCGACCGAGGTGACCCCGGCGCCGATTTCCTCGACCACGGCGCCGCCTTCGTGGCCAAGCACCGCGGGAAACAGGCCTTCGGGATCTTCGCCGGACAGCGTGAATGCATCGGTGTGGCACACACCGGTCGCGACGTTTCTCAAGAGTACTTCACCGGCCTTCGGTCCCTCGAGGTCGATCTCCTCGATGTCGAGAGGCTTGCCGGCCTCCCAGGCTACTGCTGCGCGTGTCTTCATCGTTCTCGCTCCGCCCGTTCTTTGTATTCGTCGTTCGACAGCAGACCGGATATTCGCACGATTGCCCCGCAAGCGACAGTGCCCACAGCCGCCGGAGCACCGGCGGCTCGTTCATCTGCCGTTCATAAAATCATTTAAATCAGTAGCTTGCATTAAGCGCCGGTTCATGCCGGCGTACCTAGTATGGCCTCGAACCCGACATTACCGGAGGTCATCATGTTCAAGTCCATCGGCACACTCAGCGTCATTTGCGCCCTCTGCCTGGGCATGGCCCAGACGGCTTCGGCCGGCGACCGGTCCTACGATCGCCACGAAACGCGGCATCATCGCCACGTGATCGTTCACCGCGACCGGTACATGCCGCACTGGCTGCATCACGACAGGGGATTCGTGTCCTGGTATCACCGCACGCCATTGCGCCATAACCATTACCTCGCCTGGTGGCAGCTGTTCGACATCTATGGCTGGGAGCGGCGTTACGATCACCGCGGCCATCATCCCGTGCACTACGGCGTGCGGCATCGCCACTACGACTGGTACCGCGGCTACTGGCACAAGCGCGACCGCCATCGTCACGACCGGCGCGGCCACTCGAAGCGGAAATGGCGTCATCGCGACGACGACTGAACTGCGGCGCCGGCTTGCCCAGCTTTGCAGGAGTCCTGTAAAAGAGGTGTCTTGACGTTGCAGCACGAGCTACCGCAATCCAATGAACCTCGAAAACCTCCGCGATGCGCTGTCGGACGTCGACAGGCAGATCATCGACCTGGTCGCAGAACGCCAGCGCATCGTCGGCGATATCGGCCAGAGCAAACTGGCGCAGGGCACGGCGACGCGTGATTTCGCGCGCGAGAAGGACGTTATCGACAGGGGCCGCGCCCAGGCCGAGGCAATCGGCGTCGACCCGGACCTGGCCGAGACGATCCTGACCGAACTCATCCGTTCCTCCCTGGCCAGCCAGGAACGCGAACGCGTTATCGCGGAAGGCCAGGGTAACGGCAGGCGCGTGCTCGTCATCGGTGGCGCGGGCAAGATGGGCGGCTGGTTCGTCAATTTCTTCAGGAGCCAGGGATTCGAGACGACGGTCGCGGATGCGTCCGAGGAAGACGCGCCGGGCGTCTTCCGCAACTGGACGGACGCCGGCGTCGACTACGACGTCATCGTCGTCGCGACCCCGCTCGCCGTTTCGGGCCGCATACTCGCCCAGCTCGCGGTACTGAAACCGCCGGGCCTCGTTTTCGACATCGGTTCGCTCAAGACGCCGCTGATCGACGGGCTGCGCGAATTGCAGCGGGCGGGCTGCAAGGTGACGTCGCTGCATCCGATGTTCGGGCCCGACACCCGGCTGCTGTCCGGGCGTCACCTGATCGTCTGCGACGCCGGCTCGGCCGAGGCCACGGCCGAGGCGAAGGCCCTGTTCTCCGCGACGATGGCGGAGCAGCTCGACATGAGCCTCGACGATCACGACCGCCTCATCGCCTACGTGCTGGGCCTGTCGCACGCCCTGAACATCGCCTTTTTCACGGCGCTGGCGGAAAGCGGCGAAGCCGCGCCAAAACTGGCCCGCATGTCTTCGACGACGTTCGACTCGCAGCTGCTCGTGTCGGGCGACGTGGCGCGCGACAACCCGCACCTGTATTTCGAGATCCAGCACCTCAATCGCTTCGGCCTCGGGCCGCTGGATGCGCTGGTCGATGCCGCGGGCCGCATTCGCGCACTGGTCGCGAGTGGCGACGAACAGGGTTTCGTCGAGCTGATGGAGCGCGGACGGGAGTATCTCGCCCTGCGCAGCTGACGCCGCGGCCGTTTTGCGGGCCGGTCGTGCGACGAAGCCTGCCGATTCTGGTACAAGCATCGTTCGCCGGCCTGAAGGATCCCTGTTGCATGCAGACCGCAGACGAACTCGAGGCAAAACTCGCGGCGGCTGAAAGCCGGCTCGAAGCGCTGAAGGAGCAGGCCCGCAAGAACCACGAGAAGCTGCGGTCATCTCAACAACGCGAGATCCAGCTGCTGCAGGCGCCCGACCTCGACAGCCTGCTCCACCAAATGACGACCGGTTTGCGCGCGAGCTTCGACCTGCAAACCGTGAGTGCCGTGCTGCGCGATCCGGGTCACGACATTCGCCACCTGCTGCATGCGACGGACATCGACCGGAGCCCGGACCTGATCCTCGTCGACACGCTGGCCGGGCTGGCGCCGCAATACACCGCATTGCGGCGACCGTGGCTCGGGCCGTTCGCGGCCTGCGACCACGGCATGATCGTGGCGTCGCCCGGCGGTCTGGCCAGCATCGCGATGATTCCGCTGCGCTGCCGCGACGAGCTGATCGGTAGTATCAATCTCGCAAGCGCGGATCCGGGTCGTTATACGCCCCGGCATGCGAGCGACTTCCTGGCTCACCTCGGCGTAATCGCGTCGTTGTGCCTCGAGAACGCGGTGAACCGGGCCCGATTGCGGCGTAGCGGCTTCACCGACGTGCTGACGGGCTGGCACAATCGTCGCTACCTGCAGGCGCGAATGAAGGAGGAACTGGCGAGGGCATGCCGGGACGGCAGCGGCCTCGTCTGCATGATGCTGGATATCGATCATTT
>DATHRM010000324.1:0-3686 GCA_035465295.1 Woeseiaceae bacterium
ACGAACTGCCGGAAAAAACCCAGCGGCGGCTGGAAGTTCATCGCGTTTTTCGCCATCAGGGCCAGGAACAGTTCGTTTCGTTTCGCATCCTTGCGGATACTCTGCTTGAGCTCGTCGACCAGGCTGGCGTCGCCGTAGACAGCGCGCAGGTCGAAGAAGATATTGGCGTGCATGAGCGCTTTTGCCTCGGGGACCGTGATCCACTTGTGGAAGTATTTCTTCCAGGTCTCCAGCGGCTTGCGCCAATCCGGGTTCGACGCCATCACGTCGCCCGGGCAATAGACGTAGCCACAATCGTTCAGCCCGTCGTTCACGATGCGGGCGAGCGCCTTGAAGTAATCGTCATAATCGTCGGTTGTGCAATCGTTCAGTACCAGCGCATTGTCCTGGTCGCTGCGCGCGGATTGTTCGTGCCGGCCCTGCGATCCCAGCGCAACCCAGACATAGGTGCAGGGCGGCGGCCCGAGCTCGGATTCGGCGATACGACAAAGCTGCTGCGTCACCGAATCGGTGATGGTCGTGATGAACTTGCCGAGTTGTTCGCCGTTCGCATCGGCGCTGATCTGGCTGGCCACCAGTGCCGGCAACCGCTTGCAGGCCTCGACGATGCCTTCCACGGTCGTCTGCTTGGCGATGTCATTGACGAGGTAGAGCGGGTGTTCCGTCTCGATGCGCATGAAATCGCTGCGCGACACCATGCCGACCAGCTTGCCGTCCGCCATGACGGGCAGGTGGTGGATCTTGTTCTGCATCATCGTGAGCGCGGCTTCGTAAGCCAGGTCGTCGGCATCGATGGAGATGGGGTTCACCGACATGATCTCGCGTATCGGCGTGTCGATCGACAGGCCTTTCGCAACGACCCGCTGCCTGAGGTCGCGGTCGGTGGCGATGCCGCAGAACCCGTCCTCGTCCGTCACCAGGATAGCCGACACGCGCTCGTCGACCATCTTGCGGGCCGCGTCCTGGATGCTCGCGGCGGCGTCGATTGCCACGGGTGGCCGCGTAATGAGCTGCGATACGGCGCGCCCCTCTGCACCGTGCAGCTTTGTCGTCGCGGGACGCGAAAGCAGCCGGTCCGACAACAGCCGGATGAAATAGGTATCGAAGCGCTCGTTTCTGCGGCGCAGCTCCGCGAAGACCTGTCCGTCCAGGTGGTAGATCAGCGAGTCCTCGATCGCCACGGACTGGTTGCGCAAGGGCGCGTCATTCATGAGGGACGGGAAGCCGAACACGTCTCCTTCGGCTGCCCGCGCCACGAGGTCGCCCTCGGCATTGCGCAGCTCGAGCGCGCCGCTGCGCACGATGTGCAGCTGCTTGTTGGCGTCGCCGATGGACAGCACATTGCTGCCGGCCTTGTAGTAGCCGATCTGGATGGCCTTCGCTGCCGCCTGGATTTGCTTTTCTTCGAGTTCTTCGAAACCGGGGAGTTCGGACAGGAAGCGGGTGATATCAGGTAACTCGTTCATGGGACGATTCTGACACGGTATGCCCCAACGTAAAACTGGCGGCACCCCGAAGGGTGCCGCCAGGGCAAACGCACAAGAGTGTGCTGGCTGGTCGTACAGTCAGGTCAGAAAGTGAAAGCCTGCAGCTGCAGCCAGATCGTATCGGTACTC
The DNA here is from genome assembly GCA_035465295.1 of Woeseiaceae bacterium. Lineage (GTDB taxonomy): Bacteria > Pseudomonadota > Gammaproteobacteria > Steroidobacterales > Woeseiaceae > UBA1847. The sequence continues at coordinate 1,617 of DATHRM010000324.1, forward strand.
TCGCCGCCATCCGGTTCTGACTGACCCCAGGAGAACTTGACATTGCCGTTGTAGCCGCGGAAGAAATAGCCAACGCCGATCATAAAAGTGTCCACGTCGGCGAGCGCCGGGTCACTAAAGTCGCGATTTGAAAGCTGTACGAACGGCAGGAGCTTCGCACCGCCCAGGTAGAAACCGGCCTCCAGCGTCGTGTTCTCCTGATCAGGGAGGCTGGTCAGGAAGACGTCGCCGTCCACATTGCTCCAGCTGCCCTGAATTGTGAAGGCATTACCGCCGAGCGGCTGGTCGTAGAAGAAATCGACGCTCGTCGTCTGATAATCTTCCTGCGTGTCAACGCTCGCGCCGACAGAAAGCAGTTTCTTCTTGCCCAGCGTCGTGCCCGTGTAGTACAGGCCCTTCATCGGCTCGAAGAAGTTGAACATTACGCGGCCGAAGAAGCGCAACGAATTCGTCGAATCCGCTCCCCTGTTGCCCGAAAGAACGGAAGCGCGATATTCGAGCTTGTCGTCCATCAGGTAGCCACGGGCCCTGACGCCGTAGTCGCGGCCGACTTTCGTGTCCAATGCGCCCGCCCAGACAAAGCTGGTGGGGTTGTAATCTGTTGCCATCAACGTGACGGCGCTCTGGTTCGAGTTATAGGTGACCGCCTGCAGAATCTGACCGAAATCGAGCATGAATGCGTCGCTCTGCGGTTTGTAGGTCACAACGAAGTCCTGAATGAAGATGTCGCCGTGGTTTTTGCTTCCGCCGGTTTCCTTGCCAAGGTTGGGGCTGTCGGTCTCGAAGAAGAACGACCACTTGTCATTGAGTTTGCCCCCGGCGAGTATGCGCAGGCGCCGGAAGAACAGGTTCTGCTCCGCGCTGCCGACGGGAGGATCGATGGATTCCCCTCTGAGTTTCGCCAGGAACCCGAATTTGATGCTGCTGTTTCCGTCTTCACTCTCGATCTGCCACGCGGCCTGCGCGGTCGGCGCCGCACCCAGCAACATGGTGAGCGACAAAGCGGCCACAAAAGCTGAAAGTCGTTGATTGTTACTACCCATGATTATTCCCCCGGGAAAGTTTTTTGGTGAATCACGCCGCATACTCAATCAGGCGCGTGGTCGTTGCCATTAGCCAATGGTCGAATCCGAGTATCTCAGTAGACCAAGGTCTAATGCGTACGTATTAGCCGCAATCCAAAATGCCAGAAAACGGGCCGTCGCCCGTGCAGAGCAGCACCTACCGAGTGGAGATTCCGATGAGCGAGATCTATCCCGTCAACGACTATTTCAAAAAACACGGATTGATCGACGAAGATCAGTATTTCGACCTGTACAAGCAGTCGGTCGAGGACAACGAAAAATTCTGGGCCGAGCAGGCCGGGATCGTCGACTGGATCAAGCCCTTTACCAAGGTCAAGGACGTTTCTTTCGCGAAGGACGATTTGCATATCCGTTGGTACGAGGACGGCGAGCTGAACGTCTGTTACAACTGCGTGGATCGCCACCTCGACGACAAGGCGGACCAGCCGGCGATTATCTGGGAAGGCGACGATCCCGAGCGCGACCTGACGATAACCTACAAGGACCTGCACGGCCGCGTGTGCCGTTTCGCCAACGTGTTGAAATCGATCGGCGTCAAGAAAGGGGACCGGGTCACGATCTATATGCCCATGATTCCCGAAGCCGCGGTTGCGATGCTTGCGTGTGCGCGAATCGGCGCTATTCATTCCGTGGTGTTCGGCGGGTTTTCGCCCGACGCGCTGGCGGGTCGCATCATCGACTGCGAGTCGAACGTCGTGGTCACGGCCGACGAGGGCGTACGCGGCGGACGCAAGGTACCACTGAAGGCGAACGTCGATGCGGCCGCGAAGATCGACGGCGTTACGACACTGGAAAAGGTTCTTGTTGTCAGGAATACCGGCAGCGACGTTGCCTGGCAGGATGGCCGCGACGTCTGGCTGCACGAAGCGGAGGAGTCCGTCGACGACGATTGTCCGTGCGAACCGATGAACGCCGAGGATCCCCTGTTCATCCTCTACACCTCCGGTTCCACCGGCAAACCCAAGGGGGTCCTGCATACGACGGG
>DATHRM010000325.1:0-25162 GCA_035465295.1 Woeseiaceae bacterium
TCGCTCTGGCCGTAGCCGCGATAATCGATGATCAGAACGGACAGGCCGAGCTGAAGGAACTGGCGAATGGACTCCAGCCGATGCGAAATGTTGCCGGCATTGCCGTGAAAGAACAGCAGTACGCGATCGGAGTCGCCGGGGATATACCAGCCATGGAGGCGGACGTCGTCACTCGTCTCGATCGACACGTCCCGGTACTCGGCGCCGATAGCGGCGGGCGTGCGGTCGAGCGACCGGCCCGGAACGTCCGGGAGGTACAGCATTCGCGCCTGCATCAGGTAGACGACGAGCGCCAGCAGGGCATAACAGGCAAGTCCGGCGAGCAGCAGCTTCAGCATCGGGAGTCGCAACCCGCCGCGCTCAGGTCTCCGCCGCCTGGCGATTCTTCGCCGACGAGGCGAGCTTGTCGATGAGCTGCGAAATGTATTCCGGGGAGTGCGTGTTCTTCGCGACCAGTACATATACCGCCGGCACGACCACGAGCGTCAGCAGGACGGAGAACGTTACACCGAAAAAGACGACGGCACCGATCGACTGCCGTGACAGCTCGCCTGCCCCCGACGCCAGCAACAGCGGAACGGCGCCGAAGGCCGTGCACATACTCGTCATCAGCACCGGTCGCAGACGCGTCTTTGCCGAACGGATCACGGCCTCGCGGTAGTCCTCGCCGCGATCCCGCAACTGGTTGGCAAATTCGACGATCAGGATGCCGTTTTTTGCCGCGAGCCCGATCAGCATGATTGCACCGATCTGGCTGTAGATGTTGATCGAGGAGCCGAAGACCCACAATCCGACGAGCGCACCGGTGACTGCGAGCGGAACCGTGGTCATGATGATCAGCGGGTGCTTGAAGCTCTCGAACTGTGCGGCGAGCACCAGGTACGCGATCACCAGGGCCAGGATGAAGGTAACGTAGATCGAGCTGCCCGTCGCCTTGAAATCACGGGACTCGCCGTCGTAACCGAGACGAACGGAGTCCGGAAGGTTGTCGCGGACGATGCGCTCCAGAGCAGTGAGCGCGTCGCCGAGCGAATAATCGTCCGCCAGGCTCGCGCTTATCGTTATCGAGCGCAGCCGGTCGAAACGGCGCAGGTCGACGGGGCCGGCCATCTCCTCGAGCCGCACCAGGTTGGACAGCGGTATGAGGGCGCCCGAGCTCTGCGACCGCACGTAGATGGTCTCGAGGTCGCTTGGCGTCTGGCGGCGCTCGTCCGCACCCTGCAGGATCACTCTGTATTCCTCGCCGTCGCGGATGAACGTGGTAACGACCCGGGAGCCGAGTATCGTCTCCAGCGTCCTGCCGACGTTGGCCAGCGACACTCCGAGGTCCGCTGCCCGGTCGCGGTCGACAAAGACGTCGATCTTGGGTTTGCGTTCGTTGTAGTCCGACTGCAGGTTGGACAGCCCGGGGAGCTTCGACGCTTCCCGCATGACGATGTCGCGCCATTCTGCGAGTTCCTCGTAGCTGGTGCCGCCCAGGACGATGGCCAGGGGCCGGGAACTCTGGCCGATCGCCCATGCCCCGGGCGCGAACGCGAAGACCTGCGCGCCCGGTAATTCGGCAAACTGGCGATTCCAGTTCGAGACGATTTCCTGTGCCGAGCGCTCTCGCTTCGACCAGACCTCCAGTGGTGCGACCACCCTGCCGACGTTCACATCGGAGCCCGCCCGCCAGCTCCCCGAGCGGCCCAGCACCCGCAGGACGTCACCTTTCTCCTTGTCGGCGAGCATGATGCGCTCGACCCGCTTGATGTAGTCCACGGTGTAGTCGAGGCTGGATCCGTCCGGCGCCTGGATCATTGCCATGGCGAGGCCGCGGTCCTCGCGCGGCATGAATTCCGCAGGCAGCCGGTTGAGGAGCATGAGGCTGCCGAGAAACAGCGCGAGCGCCACGCCGATCACGGCAAACGGACGTGCGGATGTCCGCCGCAGGACGCGCTCGTACCAGGCTGACAGCCGCTGGAACAGAGCGTCGACGAACCGGGCAACGCGGCCCCGGTGCAGGCGATTGTCGTGGAACAGTTTCGAAGTCAGCATCGGCACGAGCGTCAATGCGACCAGGCTCGAGAACGCGACGGCGGCAGCAAGTGAAATGCCGAACTCGTTGAAAATGTCGCCGATGTTGCCGGGCATGAAGGACACCGGGAGTATCACCGAGATCAGGACGAGCGTGGTTGCGATTACGGCAAAGCCGATCTCGCGGCTGCCGTTGACGGCCGCGAGCAGCGTCGGTTCCTTGCCCTCGATGCGGCGCACGATATTCTCGAGCACGACGATTGCGTCGTCGACGACCAGGCCGATCGCGAGCACGAAGCCGAGCAGCGTCAGCGTGTTTATCGAGTAGCCAAGGCCTGCCATGACGATAAAAGCCGCGACGATGGATATCGGGATGGTGATGGCCGGAATGATCGTCGCGCGCACGGTGCCGATAAACGCGTAGATCACGGCCAGCACCAGCATGAGCGCTATCGCCAGCGCCTTGCCGACTTCCAGCAGGGAGGCGCGAATGAACACGGCGGTATCGATGTTGATCGCCAGTTCGATATCGTCGGGCATTGTCGCCTGCAGCTCGTCGAGGCGCTTCGCGACATCGGTATTCACCTGCAGCAGGTTGGCCTGTGCCTGGGGAATGACGCCGAGGCTCATGTCGGCACCGCCGTCGGTGGCCGAGTACGTGCGATTGTCCTCCGGCGCGAATTCGACGTCGGCAACCTCGCCGAGGCGGATCAGGTAGTCGCCTTTGCCCTGTTTGAGCACAAGCTGCTCGAAATCGCTGGCCGACCGGAAGCCGGTATTGGTTCGCAGCGTAAACTCGCGCGCCGTCGACTCGAGACGTCCCGACGGGATCTGCACGTTCTCGCGGCGCAACGCATCCTCGATATCCGCGACGGTCAGTTCGCGGGCCGCAAGGCGTTTCGTATCGATCCAGATGCGCATGGCCGGCCGCCGCACGCCGCTGTTGCGAATGCGCGCCACACCGTCCACGGCGGACAGGGCGTCGACGATATAGCGCTCCGCGAAGTCCGAGACCTCCATGATCGATCGCGTGTCGCTCGACACACTGATCCACATGGACGTCTCCGCGCCGGCATCCTGCTTGCTGATCTGGGGCGGTTCCGCCTCGTCCGGCAGTGTCCCGAGCACGCTCGACACCCGGTCACGGACGTCGTTTGCCGCACCGTCGATATCACGGTCGCGCGTAAACTCGAGCGTGATTATCGATCGTTCGTCGTAGCTGACCGACGAAATCTTGGTAATGCCGGCGATGCCGGCGAGCTGATCCTCGAGCACCTGGGTCACGCGGCGTTCGACGATGTCCGATGCCGCACCCCGGTAGTCGGTGGTTATGGAAACGATAGGGCGTTCGATCGCCGGGAATTCGCGGATCGGCATACTGCCGACGGACATCCCGCCGACAATCACCAGTATCAGGGAAATAACGGCCGCAAAAACGGGGCGGCGGACCGAGACGTCGGAAATCAGCATGACTTCATCCGTCCTCGGACGTCGTGCCGCTCACCGCAACGTTCGATTCCAGGCTCTCCACCGGCGTCCCGTCACGAACCTTGTGGGTACCCTCGGTCACGACACGCTCTCCGCCGGACAGGCCCTCGGCCACCACCACGTAACCGGGAATCCGGCGACCCAGCCGCACCTGCCGTTTTTCCGCGACGCCCTCGTTGATCACGTATACGTATTGCCGGGATCCTTCGGGCACGATCGCCTGTTCCGGGGCCATCAGGACGTCGCCGCGGTCACGCTGCAGATCGACCGTCATGAACATGCCGGGTTTGAGGAGCCCGTCGTCGTTCGGTATGACCGCGCGCACCTCGACGGCCCGCGATACCGGGTCAAGCCGCGTGTCGATGCTCGCGACCCTGCCATCGAACTCCCGGTCGGGAAAGACCAGGCTGTGCGCGACGATGTTCATACCTTGCCTGACGACGTTGACAAAGGTTTCCGGGACGGAAAAGTCGAGCTTTATGACGCTCACGTCGTCCAGCGTCGTGATGACGGTATCCGTGTTCACGAAGCTGCCCGGGCTTATTCGCCTGAGACCGATGCGCCCTGAAAACGGCGCGCGAACCCGGGTGTGATTCAACTTCGCGCGGGCCGCCGCAACGTTTGCCTCGTCCACCTTCACCTGGGCGAGCAGGGCTTCCAGGCTGGACGCCGAAATTGCCCGGGTCGATTCGAGCTCCTTGCTGCGGTTGTAGAGACTGCGGCTCTCCGACAGCGATGCTTCGGCCAGTGCCAGGCCGGCAACGATCTCGCTGTTCTCGAGTTCGACCAGCAGATCGCCTTCATCGACGAACTGGCCCTCGTCGAACAGGATGCGAGTGACCAGGCTCGAGATTCGCGGCCGAATCTCGACGGATTCGTTTGCCCTGGCCGTACCGAGCGCCTCGATTTCGTCGACGAGGGGCCGCAGTTCGATGCGCTGCGTTACGACTTTAGCCGCACCGCCCCAGCCGCCTGCCGGGCTATTCTGCGGCTCGTCGCTGCAGGCCGCGAACAACGGCAGGCAGAGGCTTGTCAGTGCCAGGGATTTGAGCTTGTGCATCCCGCCAGTTTACTCCTTGCCGCGGAAAAAATGTCACGGATAACAGGTCGTTACACGCGCGGACACGCGGCCGCCGCCGGGCCCGGAAATGGACCGGTCAATATTTGACATAGTCCGGCAATGCCATTCGCGGGCGCAGCTTAATCTTTGAAATTTCTGGAAAAATCCAGAAATTTCGCCAGCTGTGAGGCTCCTCACAGCGAATAATGACCGCTCGCACTAAAGTGACCTTTCTGCCATTCCGGGGGCACCACCATCAGCAAGGACAGGCCATTCGAAGATTGCGTCATCCTGTCGAAGGAAGCGTTCGACCCGGATGCCGTCTTTCTCGACGATATCGTCGACGACGAGGTCCTGCCCTACCTGAGCCTCGCGGTCGACGGCCTTACCGACGGAGCGGACCGGCGCAAGGGCAGGCTCGAACTGCGCCCCGAGGACGCTGCCGTGAACGACCAGGTCTGCCCGGACACGACGCTGCCCGCCATCAAGTTCGATCCCGAGCAGCTCGAAGTGGCAGGCTGGGAGTCGTCGTTCTGGCGCAGGATGAAACGAATCATCGGCTTTTAGATCGTCCCCGCATCACATAAGATGCCCCGATGATTTTCAAAGACAAGACGGTCATCCTCACCGGCGGCTCCGAAGGCGTCGGCGCGGCGGCTGCGCGGCTGTTTGCCGAGGCGGGCGCCAATCTAATGCTGGTGGCCCGCAACCGCAAGAACCTCGAAGCCATCGCGTCCGAGCTGCGCGACAAGGCGCGTGTCGCGATATTCCCGATGGACGTGTCCGACGCCGATGCCTGTGTGGACCTTGTCAAGAAGACCCTGTACGAGTTCGGTCGAATCGACGTGCTCGTCAATAACGCCGGCTTCCATGCTCGCGGTGACGTCGAGTCCGCCACCGCAGACGACCTGGCGCGCACGATCGACGTCAATCTCAGGGCGCCGATCGTGCTGATGCGTCTCGTGCTGCCGCATATCCGCGAGTCCGGCAGCGGCGCGATCGTCAACGTTGCCTCGCTGGCGGGGCGCACGCCCGTGCCCGGCAGCGCCGCGTATTCTGCGAGCAAGTTCGGTTTGCGGGCGTTCACGTTTTCGCTGGCCGAGGAGATCCGGGGTTCCGGTATCAAGCTTGCCGTGGTGTCGCCCGGCCCGATCGCCACGCAGTTCATCCTCGCCGACATCGACACGACGTCCGACCTGACGTTTTCGCAGCCCATGAGTTCCGCGGAAGAAGTGGCCCAGGCAATCCTGGATCTCTGCGGCAACAACCAGCGCGAACAGGCGATCCCCGCAATGAGCGGTGTGCTGACGACCGTGAGTTACCTGATGCCCTGGCTCGGCAGGGCGTTGCGCCCGGCGCTCGAGCGCAAGGGCAGCCGCGTAAAGAAAAAGCTCAAAGCGAAGGCGCGGGCGGAGCGCCAGGACGCCGGCTCATAAAAAAATGGCGGCCCGCAAGGGGGGAGATGCGGGCCGCCGGGTGATCATCGACGGGCATCGCTGCCCGCGGGGGATCGATGATCGTTTGCTGCTCATGCGCTCGGCGTTTTGCCCCTGGCAAGTCGCGCGAGATTGGTTTTCGGGGCCGACAGCCCGCTGTCCAGGTCCAGCGCCTCGCGGAATGTCCTGCGCGCGATATCCCGGCTGCCTTTGGCGGCGTGCAAGACGCCCAGGTTCGAAAGCGCTACCGCCCGGTACGTGCGGCCGATTTTGCCGTCGCGCGTTATTGCGAGCGCCGCTTCACAGGCCGTGGTCGCCTTGTCGAGTTCGCCGGTCTTGGTGTACGCGACACAGAGGTTGGTCTGCCGCGAGTAGGGGTCCCGGCCGCTTTTCCTGGCGGTAATCTTTTCGATCGCGCGCTCGTATTTTCCGGCGGCTACCTTGCTGCCGTGCGCCGCATCGATAATGACCGTCATCGTGTAGGCGGGGTCGGTTTCTTCTGCCGCAAGCGGAGCGGCGGCTAACAGCGCCGCCAACAGCGGTGCCGGGTGCGATACACGTTTTACGCGACCGGTTTTCTTCAGTGAGTTCATTCTTATGCCTCCAAGCGATTCAAAGTTCTCCGCGATGTCAGGGTCGCGGATCGTCTCGTCGCGGAAACAGTAGGGGTGCGGGGAGCAAGCCGCAAACGAAAAAAAATCGCTCGTGTATTGAAAAAAATTCATCGTTAACCATCGAAATTCTGTAACACCCAGCGTCTCAGCGTCTGGATCGTTTCGTTGTCGGCGTCTTCGACGCGGCAGACGAAGTAATACGCGTCACGGGTGGGCAGTTCATGATCCGACAGCGGCACCAGGCTGCCGGACTCGAACCAGGCGTCGCTGAGCTGGACGGGCACCAGCGCCGCCCCCAGCCCGCGTTCGGCAGCCCGCGCGATGGCGATCATGGAGTCGAGCCGGATGATGCTGGCGTCGCGCGGCACCTCCATGCCCGAGGACTGCGACCATTGCCGCCACGCGCTCGGCCGGCTGTCATGAACGAGCAGGGGTACGTCCCCGGAAATCGACGTTTCGTCAACCACGATCTTCTTGCGGAGCTCGGGGGACGCAGCGGGTATCAGGCGCAAGGGGAACAGCCTGTCGGACGCATAGCCGGCCGGCGCGGAGCGGAATACGCGGATGGACACGTCCGCCGTTGCGGGATGCTTTTCTGCCGATTCATCGCTCGTGTCCACCTTGATGTCGATGTCCGGATGGTCGCGCGTGAATTCGGGAAGCTTCGGGATAAAGAGCTCGCTCGCGAAAAACGGCTGCACCGAAATACTCAGTGTGCCCCGCGCAGTCGACACGCGATGCCGGGCGGCAACTTCGTCAAGACGGGTGATCAGCGGCTTGATGTCTTGCAGCAGCGAGAGGCCGGCCTCGGTCAGGGTCAGCGAACGACTCGTACGGTCGAACAGTTTCTGTCCCAGCTCGTCTTCGAGGTTCTTTATCTGGTGACTCACGGCCGAGGCCGTAATGAACAGCTTTTCGGCCGCATCGCGGAAGCTCTCGTGCTCGGCGGCGAAACAGAAGGCCCGCAGCCCGCGCAGCGAAATATTTCGATTGATCGGAGTCATGACTGGTCAATGCAGGATACGTACCACATTGACCGCAGCAGCGGCGTCCACGACGCGCTTCTAAAGTATTGATAATATTAAAGAAAAAAGACGGGCGCGCAGCTGACAGTTGCGCGGGGCGCACCATGTTCGCGCAGGGCCTGCCGGGCGGTGCACACATTTCGAGCGGCAGGCACGAGGTCGCGCCGGCCCTGTTACAGCATTATGACGCCGAGCCCTGCCGAAGTTCCGCGAATGCGTCGCTGGTGAGGTTCTCGCAACCGTCGGCAAGCACACGGACGTTGTCCTCGATGCGGATCCCACCGAACGGACGCAGCGCATCCACCGCGTCCCAGTTGACCAGGGCTTCCGCGGGAGTGCCGCGCAGATTGTCGAGGAGCATGTCGATGATATAGAGGCCGGGCTCGATCGTGAGCACCATGTCTTCCTCGAGAACGCGCGTCAGCCGGAGATACGGATGGCCACTCGGGGGGTCTATGGTGGTGCCGCTTTCGTTCTCCATGAAGCCGGCCACGTCGTGAACCTGGATTCCGAGCAGGTGTCCGATGCCGTGGGGCATGAACGCGCTGGTCACGCCTTCCGACAGCAGCGTGTCCGCATCGCCGGTGGCGATCCCGGCCTCCGCCAGCACACCGGCGGTGAGGCGATGGGTGTCGAGATGCAAGTCGCGATAATCGACGCCGGCCCGGACGCGGTTGACGACATCCCGCTGCAGATCTTCCATGCGCGCGATCAGGTCGGCGAATCGCTCGTCGCCATTGCTGTACGTTCGCGTGATATCCGACGCGTAGCCGTGAACCTGCGCGCCGGCGTCGATCAGGAACGAGCGGATGTTCGCGGGAGCCACGCGATCGAGATCCGTGTAGTGCAGGATGGCACCATGCTCGTTCAGCGCAATGATGTTGCTGTAGGGCAATTCGCTTTCTGCGTGACGGGTCGCGTCGCAGAAAGCCTGGTGAATGTCGAATTCCGGCAGTCCTTCGTCGAACGCCGCGGCGGCCGCTATGTGGCCGAGCGCGCCTCGCCGCGCGGCAAGTCGCATGCAGGCGAGCTCGTATGCGGTCTTCGCGGATCCGCGCGCGTAGTGCAGGATGTTGATGGCGGTCGTCGGGTTGATTCGGTCGATACCGAAGGCGTGGCTGTCGTCTTCCACTTCGCCGATCAGGATGCACTTCTCGCGGTTTTCCGGAAGGTGGGCGGCCGCCTCGCCGAGCTCGTGCACGATGCGAATGTCGAAATGCGAGGTCCAGTAGCCGTCCGGAGTGCCGGGGACGGGATGCCAGTAGTCGTGCGGCTGGCAATAAACGAGAACGGGCGTTTCACCCGGCGTGTAGACAACGTAGGAGAACGGTAATCGCGTCAGCGGCGCCCAGCCCAGGAAGTGGGGGTTGGCGCGGAACGGATAGGTATTGTCATCGAGAAACGCGTATTTCGGTGCGCCCGAAAATATGACCGCGTGCGACGCTCCGGCGCGCTCCAGCGCATGGTCGTGCCGGCGGCAGATCTCCTCGAAATGCTGCGGGTACAGCGCTCCGAGCTCCGGGTTCTTGTCACTGAAGTCCAGGGTCATGAACCGGATCATACCGGCAGCCGTGCAACCGTACGAGTTTAAATCGCACCTCAAACTAGGCATTATTGTCGCCCCTGTGAGTGTCGCGGAGTGCCCGATGAGGCATTGGTATGGGCTGGGAGGAATCTTGTTTTTGATGTCAGGAAGTACGGTCCTGGCCGGCGGTTTCGCGGGCTACGACCGTGTAACGGGCCTGCCCCATGCGTCCCGTTCCGAGGTGATTGCGCCGCAGGGCATGGCCGCAACGAGCCAGCCCCTCGCGACGCAGGTGGCGCTGGACATTCTGAAGGCGGGCGGTACCGCCGTGGATGCGGCCATCGCCGCAAACGCCGCGCTCGGCCTGATGGAGCCGACGGGCTGCGGCATTGGCGGCGATCTCTTTGCCATCGTCTGGGACGCGGACAAGCGGGAACTCACCGGGCTCAACGCGTCCGGGCGTGCGCCGGCCGCAATGACGATCGAGTACTTTCGTGAAAACGGCATGGACGCCATCCCGCCGCTCGGTCCATTGCCGGTCAGCGTGCCGGGCGCGGTCGACGGCTGGTACGAACTGCACGGGCGCTACGGGCGCCTGCCGATGACCGACGTCCTGGCCCCGGCGATACGCTATGCGCGGGACGGGTTCCCGATGTCGGAAGTGATCGCCTACTACATGGCGAGCAACAAGCGTCACGTGGAAAAATACCCCGGCTTTGCGGACACCTACATGCCGGACGGCGACACCCCGAAAAAGGGTGAGATCTTCAGGAACCCCCGGCTCGCGAAAACCTACGAGATGATCGCCGAGGGCGGCCGCGACGTGTTCTACACGGGCGAGATTGCGAAGACCATCGACGCCTTTATGACGGAACAGGGCGGGCTGCTGCGCTACGAAGACCTCGCCAACCACCGCTCCGAATGGGTCACGCCCGTATCCACGAACTACCGCGGCTGGGATGTTTACGAGTTGCCGCCCAGCGGCCAGGGCATCGCGGCGTTGCAGATACTCAATATTCTCGAGGCATTCGACATTGGGTCGATGGGTTTCGGCAGCGCCGAGTACATACACCTGTTCGTGGAAGCGAAGAAGCTCGCCTACGAGGACAGGGCGAAGTTTTATGCCGACATGGATTTTGTGGACGTTCCGGTGGAGCGGTTGATATCGAAGGAATACGCCGCCGAGCGCCGCAAGCTGATTTCGAAAAAAGAAGCGTCGAAGCGCCTGCCGGCGGGTGACGCGAAGCTCGAGGCGGGCGATACGATCTACCTGACGGTCGCGGATAAAGACGGCAACATGGTGTCACTGATCCAGAGCAACTTCCGCGGCATGGGTTCCGGCATGATTCCCGGCGACCTCGGCTTCATGCTGCAGGACCGGGCCGAACTCTTCAGCCTCGATCCGGACGATGCGAACGCGTTACAGCCCGGCAAACGCCCGTTTCACACGATTATTCCCGCGTTCGTGATGAAAGACGGCGAACCGCTGATGAGCTTCGGCGTCATGGGCGGTTCCATGCAGCCACAGGGTCACGTGCAGATTATCGTGAACATGCTCGATTTCGGGATGAACCTGCAGGAAGCCGGCGACGCCGCCCGGGTTCGCCACGGCGGCTCGTCGCAGCCGACCGGCGAGGTCATGACGAATGGCGGCACCGTGTACCTGGAGCGCGGCTTCAGCGAGGAAACGCGGCAGGCGCTGGAAGCACTGGGCCACAGGCTCGGCGACAGCGACGGCAGCTTCGGCGGCTACCAGGCGATCCTGCGAGATCACGAAGAGGGCGTGTACTATGGCGCCTCCGAGGTCAGGAAGGACGGCCAGGCGGCCGGCTACTGAACACCATGACGCAGGACATCTACCTGACCGGTATCACGACGACCGGCACGCCCCATATCGGCAATTACGTCGGCGCCATCCGCCCGGGAATTGCCGCCAGCAAGGACCCGTCGACGGAGCATTTCTATTTTCTCGCCGACTATCATTCGCTGGCGAAAAACGAAGACCCCGACAAGATCGCCCGGTCCACGCTGGAGATAGCCGCGTCCTGGATGGCGCTGGGCCTGGATACCGACCGCGCGTTTTTCTACCGGCAGTCGGACATCCCCGAGATTCCGGAGCTCACCTGGATATTGACCGGCATGACCGCGAAGGGCCTCATGAACCGGGCGCATTCCTACAAGGCAGCCGTACAGGCCAACGAGGAGCGCGGCAACGCGGACCCGGACAAGGGCATCATGATGGCGCTGTACAGTTACCCGATCCTGATGGCGGCGGACATCCTGATGTTCAAGTCGACGAAGGTGCCCGTGGGCAAGGACCAGAAGCAGCACGTCGAGATGGCGCGCGACATCGCACAGCGCTTTAATCATCATTACGGAGAGACGTTCGTCCTCCCGGAGCCCGTGATCGGTGAACATACGGCCGTGCTCAAAGGCCTCGACGGGCGCAAGATGTCGAAGAGCTACAACAATACGATCCCGCTGTTCGCCAGTGAGAAACAGCTGCGGAAGCTGATCATGAAAATCAAGACCAACAGTCTCGAGCCGGGTGAGCCCAAGGATACGGCCGACAGCACCCTGTTCGAAATGTACAAGGCATTTGCAACCCGGGAAGAGACGCTGGCCATCGAGACGGCTTATGCCGAGGGTATTGCCTGGGGCGAGATGAAGCAGCGGCTGTTCGAATACATCAATGACCACCTGAAACCGGCCCGCGAGGAATACCAGCGGCTTGTCGCCAACCCGGAGATCGTGGAGGCGGAGCTGCAAAAAGGCGCCGAGAAAGCGCGTGCGCGGTCAGCCCCGTTTCTCGCCGAAATCCGTGACGCGATAGGGATTCGCAGGCTGGGTTAGAGCCGATGCCGTACCTGCTGGCAGCCGACGCAGTGCTCTTGCTGCACGTCCTGTTCGTGATTTTCGTCGTCGCCGGGCTGCTGCTGATTTTCGCGGGCAGGCTGATGTCGTGGGACTGGGTGCGCAACTGGTGGTTTCGCGTGACCCATCTCGTCGCGATCGGCGTGGTCGTGTTGCAGTCCTGGCTCGGCGTTATCTGCCCCCTGACGAAGCTCGAGATGCTGTTGCGGAGCAAGGCCGGCGACACGACCTATGCCGGCAGCTTTGTATCGCACTGGCTGGAGGCAATCCTGTACTATCGGGCTCCGGCCTGGGTTTTCGCGGCGGGTTACACGGCCTTTGCTGCCATCGTCGTTTGGAGCTGGGTCTGGGTACCGCCGCACAGGAGGCACCGGCATGATCGCTGCTGAAGAGGCACTGCTGCGACTGCAGGAAGGCAACGCTCGGTTCGTGTCCGGGGAAATCGCGTCGGGGCCGGAGCATTACCGGTACCGGCGCGAACAGATCGTTCTGGACCAGGAACCGTTCGCGATCGTGGTCGGCTGTTCCGATTCCCGCGTACCGGTCGAGATCGTGTTCGACCAGGGACTGGGCGATCTTTTTGTCATACGGATCGCCGGCAACGTCATATCCAGGACGCAATTGGGAAGCATCGAATTTTCCGCCATGAAACATGGCGCTCGGCTCGTGGTAGTGCTCGGGCATACGGGCTGCGGTGCCATGAAGGCCGCGGTCGCCGCGGTGGAAGCCGGCGCGGAACCCGAGTCAGACAACCTCCGCGTGCTCGTTGACCAGATCCGGCCCGCGGTGGCGCGTGCGGGCGAATTCGACTGCGGCTGCGCCTCCGGCGAACGGGTGGACCGGGTGGGGCGCGAAAACGTGCGGCAGGCCGTCGAGGCCATAAAAGACGGCTCTGACATCATACGGCGGCTCGTCGAGGAAGACGGACTCGTGATTACAGGCGCTGAATACTCGCTGGCGACGGGAGCGGTCGAGTTCTTCGACGGGGATTCGGCGTGATCCGAAGCAGCCGATGAACGGTCCGGTATTGCACACCGAGCGGCTCGAACTGCGCTGGCTGACGCCGGACGATGCGCCGCTGATGCTGGCGGTCTGGAACGATCCCGCCTTCATACGCCATGTAGCCGACCGGGGAATCCGCAATCTCGAGCAGGCCCGCGCAGCCCTGGAGGGCGGACCGCTGAAGCTGTACGCGGACTACGGTTACGGCCCGTTCCGGGTCCGGCGGCGCAAGGACGGTGCGGACCTCGGAATATGCGGGCTGTTTCGCCGCGAGGGTCTCGACGAGCCCGACATCGGCTTCGCGATACTGCCGGATTTCTGCGGCCGCGGGTTTGCGTTCGAAGCCTCGGCTGCAGTGCTCGATCACGCCCGCGACGCGCTCAAGCTGTCCTGCGTGACTGCCATAGTGTCGCCAAAGAACGAAGCATCTATCGGCCTGCTCGAGAAACTGGGCCTGCATTACGAACGGCCGATCCGGATGCCGGCCGACGATCACGACGTGAGCCTCTACCGCATCGAGTTCGCGAGCTGAGCGCCGTGGGCTTCTTCAGTAATGATGGCGCACGCACGGGGCTGTTTTTTGGCGCGACATCCGGCGTCATAACGACCATCGGGCTGATAGCCGGGCTTCACGCGGGCACGAAATCCGCTACTGCGGTACTGGGCGGCATACTGGTCATCGCGGTCGCCGACGCGCTGTCCGACGCCCTGGGTATTCACCTTGCGGAAGAGGCCGATCCCGACGCCACGCAGCATCATATCTGGGCGGCAACGGTGACGACGTTCCTGACGAAATTCGTTTTTGCGATCTCCTTCGCGATTCCGGTGCTGTTGCTGCCGCTGTGGCCGGCGGTAGTGCTGTCCGTCGTCTGGGGGATCTTCGTGATCTCGGTGCTCAGCTATTTCATTGCGCGTACCCAGCAGGCGTCGCCGATCGCAATTATCGGTGAGCACGTCGCCATTGCGATGGTTGTCGTCGTTGCGTCGCATCTGATCGGTGCCTGGGTAAACGCCACGTTCGCTTGACAGCCCGGGTTGGGCCGGCCGAATATGGGCTGCTATGACGATGCAACGATTCAAGTCGAAAATCGATCGCTGGCTGCTCTACCTCCTGATCGCGGTCATGGTGTTCGAAGTCGTCGTCATGAGCATTGCGGCCACGCAGGCGCAGCACCGGGGTGAAGCGATCGCCATGATCGCGGCCGCCCTGGCGATCGTTGTTCTGCTGTGCTCCATGCTGGTCGGCACGCACTACACGGTCGACGGAAGTACGCTGCGTATCGCCTGCGGTCCTTTCCGGTGGACGGTGCCGATTGACGCCATCGAGTCCGTCGAGGCCACGCGCAATCCGCTGTCGTCGCCGGCACTGTCACTCGACCGGCTGCGAATCGATTACGGCAAGCGTCGTATCATGGTGTCGCCAGCCGACAAGAGCGGCTTTCTGAAAGCCATCGGGCAGGACCCGGCCGATGTCCGGCGATAATGAAGCGGTCGACTGGCGCAAGCTCCGCGAATTCGCCGCTGTGGATCTCACGAGTTCCTTCGTACTTTCATGGCATTTCGACAGGGATACGCTGTTGATCGACAGCGACATCCTGTTGCTGCCCGACCATCCGTTTTACGAGAAGCCGCGCCCCGCAGAAAAGGTCTGCATCCGTCCCGCGATCATCGAGTTTCCGTTCTGCGTGGACATTGCCCTGGACGGCTCGACGGGCGGCGGCGATCTGAATTCACTTGTGGGCGAGCTCGGCCACGGCGCTATAACGGGTATGCAGCGCTGCGCCGACGGCCGCTACGAAATACGAGGCGCATTCGGCACGGTGAGCATCGAAGCCGAACGCCCTGTCCTGAAACTCAAGGGCCCCTGAGGCCCGGGGGAAGCTGTGATGAGCGCTGAAAATCGAATCGACTATATCGAAATACCGGTAACCGACCCGGTACGAGCACGAGACTTTTTCGCGGAGCTCATGGGCTGGGAGTTCCAGGAGTGGGGACCCGACTACATCAGCTTCAAGGATGGACGCCTCGACGGCGGCTTCCGCCGGTCCGCGGAACCGCCACCGCCGAACGGTGTGCTGCTGGTCTTCTTCAGCGAGGACCTCGAGCGTGATCGGGACCGCGTCGTCGAACTGGGTGCGACGATCAGCCAGGATATCTTCGCGTTCCCGGGCGGCCGCCGATTTCATTTCGTAGACCCGCTGGGTAACGAGTATGCGATCTGGGCAGAGCTTGAAGAGAATCAATAACGGAGCAGAGCATCATGCATGTCAAGATCGATCACCCCTGTGTGCAGCACAAGCTGGCGCTGATTCGCAATATCGAAACCGGCCACAAGAAGTTCAGGGAACTCGCCACCGAGATAACCGAATTCGTCTGTTACGAGGCATTGAAGAACATCAATACGCGCGAGGTGGAGGTGCAGACGCCGCTCGAGATCGCGACATGCCGGATGATCGACCACGACATCGTGGTGGTGCCCGTATTGCGTGCGGGTGTCGGGATGCTGGAGGGCATCCTCGAACTGGTGCCGACGGCCCGGGTCGGTTTCGTGGGGCTTTACCGCGACGAGGAAACCAAGGAGCCCGTCGCTTACTACGAACGCTTTCCACCGCAGGCAAGGAACGGGACCTGCATCATCATCGATCCCATGCTGGCAACCGGCGGTTCGACAGTGGCCGCGATCGACCAGCTGAAGGAATACGGTGCGCAGGACATCATTGTCATCTGCATCGTGACCTGCCCCGAGGGACTGGCACTGGTCGAGGAGAAGCACCCCGACGTGCCGGTCTACACGGCAGCAATCGACAAATACCTCAATGAAAACAAATACATAGTTCCAGGGCTGGGCGACGCGGGCGATCGTCTCTTCGGCACGTCGCACTAGTCCCGGTATAGTTGGCTATGGCTGCTGTATTCAGCGCTGCACCACGAGACGGGATGACACCATGAGTGACACCATCAAGACCACGAGGCTGGTCGGCAACGAACTCATTCTGGAAACGAAATACGGCACCGAGGTTTACGACAGCAAGTTCCTCGTCGCAGCCCTGCTCATTTTCGTGGCGAAAGGCAGCGGGACGATCGAGCCGGAGGAAGTGGCGAAGATGATCGACCTGATCGAGCAGCATTTCAGGCTCGAAGGCGCGGAGTCGCTCGAGCTCCTGACCCGCGCGATGACCGAGCTTGCCGAAAAGCCCGAGCTTACCGACCATCTCGTCGAACTCGGCCGCACGTTATCGGACAAGCAGAAAGAAGACATCGCCGTCATGGCGTTGAAAGTCATCGCTGCCGACGGGCGCCGGCAGGTGTCGGAAATGGAGCAGTTCAGCCGCGCAGTCGAGGCAGTGGGCGTATCGCCCGATATCGTGCACCGGGCATTCGATCGCTACTTCGAGGAGACGATGCCCGGCAAGTAACGCGCGCGACACTGCCACGGCACGGGCTATCAGCACATGAAGGCGACGCTCAGAAACTTCCTGCAGATGGAATCCGCCGGCGGCCTGGTGCTGATGGCGGCGGCCGCGCTGGCACTCGTTGCCGCGAATTCCCCGCTGGCCGACTACTACGATCTTTTCATCGAGACGCCGGTGGAGGTACGCGTCGGCGGTTTCGAAATAGCGAAGCCGCTGCTCTTGTGGGTGAACGACGGGCTCATGGCCGTATTCTTCTTCCTGGTCGGGCTGGAAGTGAAACGCGAAATCCTGGAAGGCGAACTGTCCCGGCCGTCCAACGTGCTGTTGCCGGCGCTCGGCGCTGTCGGCGGCATCGTCGCACCGGTCGGCCTGTATGTCCTGTTCAATTACGGCGACAGCGTCGGGATGAACGGCTGGGCGATCCCCGCCGCGACGGACATTGCATTCGCGCTCGGCATCCTGATGATTCTCGGCAAACGCGTGCCGGTCTCGCTCAAGGTATTTCTCGTGTCGCTCGCCATTTTCGACGACCTCGGCGCAATCGTCATTATCGCGATCTTCTACTCGAGCAAGCTTTCCATCAATGCGCTCGTCGTGGCAAGCCTGTGCCTGGTAATCCTGGGATACCTGAACTGGCGCCGCGTGAGCGCGGTTCCCGCCTATGTGCTTGTCGGGGTCGTCATGTGGGTGGCGGTGCTGAAGTCCGGCGTGCACGCCACGCTGGCCGGCGTCGTACTGGCGATGTTCATCCCCATGCATTCGAAGGACGAGCCCGAACGCTCGCCGCTCCGGGAACTCGAACACGACCTGCACACCGTGATTGCGTTCGGGGTGCTGCCGCTGTTTGCGTTCGTCAACGCCGGCATATCGTTTGCCGGGATGAGCTTTGCCGATCTCCTGCACCCGGTCTCGCTGGGAGTTGCATCCGGGCTGTTTGTCGGTAAACAGCTGGGCGTTTTCCTGCTGTGCCTGCTGGCGATCAGGCTCGGGATCGCAAAGCTGCCCGAGGGCGCGAGCTGGGGATCGCTGTACGGTGTCGCGGTACTCAGCGGCGTGGGTTTCACCATGAGTCTCTTCATCGACACGCTGGCATTCCAGAACCTGCCGGCGGACACGGTCTTCGACTTCGACGCTCGCCTGGGAATCCTGCTCGGATCGATTGCATCCGGCGTGCTCGGCTACGTCGTTCTGCACAGGACGCTTCCCAGGGCGGGCCATTGACGGCGCCGGCGGAACGCGGCGGCTGGCGTCTCGTTGAGGCATCGGACGCGGATCTCGACGAGCTGATGTCCTGGTTCCATGACGCGGCCGACGTGGACGTGTGGGGCGGCCCGCGGTTCCGTTTCCCGTTTACGAAGGCCACGTTCCGGAAGGATTGCCGCTGGGGCCGCATGCCCGGCTTCCGCCTGGATTCGCCGGCGGGCGAATTTGCCGCCTTCGGCCAGATGTACCAACGCTACGGGCGCATCAATTTTGCGCGCCTCGTCGTCAGGCCCGAACTGCGGGGGCGGGGCGTCGGCAAGCGTCTCGTCGCGGGCCTGATCGAGACGGGCCCGACGCTGTTTCCGGCCGACGAATTTTCGCTGTTCGCCTACCGGCACAATGCGGCTGCGCTCGCGTGCTACCGATCGATGGGGTTCGTCATTCGTGATTATCCGCAAGGCGCGCGGATGGCCGATGAGTGCTATTACCTGACCAGGCCCGTGCAGCAGCCTGCGGGGCAGGCCGACTAGCCGGGCCGGAAAGACGCGGCGAGCGTCTCGAGCTCGCCCCACCGATCGATGCGCCGTTCGAGTTCGGCTTCCTTTTCCGCGAGTCGTTCCAGCGTCTCCCTGACCGTGCCTGCATCCTCTGTGTAGAAGCCGGGATCTGCAACCGTCTGTTGCAGGTCGGCGATTGCCACTTCGAGCGTCTCGATTTCCGCCGGCAGCGCGTCCAGTTCGCGCTGGTCCTTGTAGCTCAGCTTGGTTGCCGGGCGCTCGCTGCGACGCTCGGCGGCACGGCGCTTTCGCTCCTCGGCCGCGTACGGGGTGTCGGTGACCGCGAGTTGCCTGCCCTGCCGCACCCAGTCGCTGTAGCCGCCGACGTATTCCTGGATCCGGCCGTTTTCCTCGAAGACGACGGTGCTCGTGACGACATTGTCAAGGAACTCGCGATCGTGACTGACGACGATCAGGGTGCCGTTGTACTCGCAGAGCTTCTGTTCGAGCACCTCGAGGGTCTCGATGTCGAGGTCGTTGGTCGGTTCGTCGAGCACGAGCAGGTTTGCCGGTCGCGTAAAGAGCTTCGCCAGGATGACGCGATTGCGTTCGCCGCCCGACAGCGCCTTTACCGGCGTCTGCGCTCGCTTGGGACTGAACAGGAAGCCCTTGAGATAGCCCACGACGTGCCGGTCTTTCCCGTTCAGCCTGATATAGGTCCGGCCTTCGCCGACGTTGTAGGCGACGCTTTTCTCGGGATCCAGGGTCTGCCTCAGCTGGTCGAAGTAACCGATCTCGAGATTCGTGCCGTGCTTGATCGTCCCGGTCTGTGGTTCGAGCTGGCCGAGCAGCAACCGTAACAGGGTCGTCTTGCCGACACCGTTGTTGCCGATCAGGCCGATGCGGTCGCCGCGCATGATCTTGATCGAAAAGCCCTCGATCAGCGGCTCGCCGCCGTAACGATAGCTGACGTTCTTCGCCCGGATGACCTTGCGGCCGGATTGCTCGGCTTCCTCGATGTGAATCCGTGCCCGGGCCTCCGGCGATACGCGTTCTGCACGTTCCTCGCGCATCTTCATCAGCGCCCGCGCGCGGCCCTCGTTGCGCGTGCGGCGGGCCTTGATGCCCTGGCGGATCCAGGCTTCCTCTTCCTCGAGTTTCTTGTCGAAACGCGCGTTCGCGGTGGCTTCGTCCTCGAGTGCCTTGTCCTTGCGACGGAGGTAGTCGTCGTAGTTGCCCGGCCAGCTCGTGAGCTTCGTGCGGTCGATCTCGACGATGCGCGTCGCCAGTCGCTGCAGGAACGCGCGATCGTGGGTGATGAAGATGACGGCTCCCGGGTAGGAGTAAACGCGGTCCTCGAGCCACTTTATCGTCGCGATATCGAGGTGGTTGGTCGGCTCGTCGAGCAGCAGCAGGTCGGGCTTCTGCACCAGCGCCTTTGCGAGCGCGACGCGCCGCCGCCAGCCGCCCGATAATTCGTTCATCTTCTTGTCCGCGGGCAGGTTGAGGTCCGTGATTACCGTGTCGACGCGCTGTTCGAGGTGCCAGCCTTCGTGCGCGTCGATCTTCGCGTGCAGCGCCTCGAGTTCCTGCATGCCGTGGCGGTCGAGATGGAGTTTCGAGCGCCGCTGGTAGTCCTCGAGCAGTACTTCGATGTCCTTCAGGCCCGCGCGGACGACATCGCGTACCCGCAAGTCCATGGCGTCGGGCAGCGTTTGTGCGAGCTGGCTGATGACGAGGCCCTGCGCGCGCACGATTTCTCCGCGATCCGCTTCGAGTTCGCCGCTGATGAGTTTCAGCGTGGTGGACTTGCCGGCCCCGTTTCTTCCGATCAGGCAGACCCGTTCGCCGGTTTCGATCGAGAATTCGGCCTCACTGAGAATTTTCAGGTCGCCGAAGTCGAGGGACACTTCGTCGAAGCGAAGTAATGACA
Organism: Woeseiaceae bacterium; assembly: GCA_035465295.1. Taxonomy (GTDB): domain Bacteria; phylum Pseudomonadota; class Gammaproteobacteria; order Steroidobacterales; family Woeseiaceae; genus UBA1847. The sequence goes on from DATHRM010000325.1 coordinate 20,087, forward strand.
TAATTCAACCGCGCTCGCCGGGCGCTCCGGGATAACAGGAAACGGAGGCTACCATGACGGAACAACGCTTCGTCGATCTGGAGACAAAGCTGGCCCACCAGGAGCACCTGCTGCTGGAGCTTAACGACGTCATCACGAAACAACAGGAAAACATCATGCGCCTGGAGAAGCTGTGTGACTCAATTATCGAACGGGTTCGCTCGTTGAGCGAGGCAGCACCGGCCGACACGGACGCCGACGAAAAGCCGCCTCATTACTGATGCTGCGGGTCCTTTTTGACCCCGAGTACGCCCCGCCTGCGTTGCAGTATAGTGTCAACGAAGGCATGCCGGAGGGACGATCATGTCATGGATGTCGAGACTGGTTCTCGTTTGGCTTTTGCTGCCCGTCGCGGTGCAGTCCGCCGAGGTCTTCGTACCCGCGGAACTGCAGGGCTGGCAGGAATGGGTCCTCCACGAAAAGGAATACCGGGACTGCCCCTTCTACTTCAACGGCAGCGCTGCAACGCGAGGCGACTTCGTCTGCGCCTGGCCCGGATTGCTCGATGTCGGGATCGACGCACAAGGCGGTCGTTTCAGCCAGCAGTGGAGCGTTTACGCGCAGGATGCCTGGTTGCCGTTGCCGGGCAGCGTCGACTACTGGCCGCATGAGGTGGCCGTCGACGGCAACGCTGCCGTCGTGGTCGAACGCGGCGGCGTGCCCTCCGTGCGCGTTGCGCCCGGCAGGCACACGGTGTCCGGGTCCTTCGAGTGGGACGAGCGGCCGGGCGTGTTGCCGATTCCCGCGCAGAGCGGCCTCGTCGCCCTCAGCGTAAACGGAAAACGCATCGAGCGGCCGGAACGGAGCCCCCGCGGCCTGTTCCTCGGCGAACGGGAGCGCGACACCCGGGTTCGGAACTCGGTGGAGGCCGAGGTGTACCGGCTGGTGGCGGACGACGTGCCCACGCGGCTCACAACGATCATCCGGATCAACGTGGCGGGCGACGTTCGCGAGGAGCTGTTCGGACCGGTATTGCCGGACGGATTCGTACCGATGTCCATCGACAGCAGCTTGCCGGTGCGCCTGGAGGCCGACGGCAGGCTGCGCGCCCAGGTCCGGCCCGGCCGCTGGCAGATCACGCTGACCGCGCGCGCGCCATCCGTTACCGACGAACTGTCGCGCCCCGTGGGCGGAGCGAATCTCCCGGAAACGGAAATATGGTCGTACCGGTCCAACGACCGGCTTCGTGTCACCGCCGTGGAAGGGCTGCCGCCGGTCGATCCCCGCCAGGCACAGGTGCCCGACCCCTGGAGCCAGCTGCCCGCCTTCCGCGTCGCGGCGGGCGAGACGATGACGATCGTTGAGCGCAGCCGGGGAATCGTGGCGCACGAGAACGAACTTGCTCTCGACCGCACGCTCTGGCTGGATTTCGATGGCGGCGGTTTCGTCGTTCGCGACGAGATTGACGGCACCCTGCGCAGTGAGTGGCGGCTCGATATGGTGCCGCCCTATGCGCTGCTGAGTGCCACCGAGTACGGCGAAAACCTGCTGGTAACGAAAGGCGAGGGACCGGGCGAAACCGGTATCGAGCTACGGCAGGCGCGCGTCGACGTGACGGGCCTCGGTCGCAGCGAGACGCGTGCATCCATGCCGGTGACCGGCTGGGATGCCCGCTTCGCGACCGTGGGCGCGTTGCTGCATCTGCCGCCGGGGCACAAGCTCCTGGCGGCGCCCGGCGTCGACAAGGCGCCTGCCAGCTGGGTCAGCCGCTGGCAGTTGCTCGATTTCTTTCTCGTGCTGATCATCACCATCGCGGCGTGGCGGCTGTTCGGTCCCGCCGCCGGCGCCGTCGCGCTGCTCGCGGTGGCGCTCAGCTATCACGAGGCGGCCGCGCCCGCCTGGCTGTGGCTCAACCTGCTGGCGGCGATCGCACTGATGCGTGTCGCGCCCCAGGGGCGGCTGCGGCAGGCGGTGCAGGCCTACCAGGGCCTGAGCGTGGCGATACTCGTGCTCGCGCTGGTGCCGTTCGTTGCCGACCAGCTGCGCATCGCCATTTATCCCCAGCTCGAAGCGCAGCGCGCCGCGGGCTACGAGATTTTTCCGCGCGCCACCGGCGAGCGGCCGGCAACCGTGCCGATGGAAGGCCGCGCGCAAAAGCTCGAATCGCAGCCCGCCGCCGCGAGTTTCCAGCTGGCCGATGAAACGAGAACCGTGGCGGCCGACACGCTCGAGGAAATTGCCGTCACCGGCGCTGCCGCCAGCGCGCCGCAGCGCTATTCGCGCTATGCACCGAATGCCGTCGTGCAGGCCGGTCCGGGCGTGCCGTCGTGGGAGTGGAACAGCTACCGGCTGAGCTGGAGCGGGCCCGTCGACGCCGGGCAGACCATGCGGCTGATCGTGGCGCCGCGCTGGGCGGTGACGGCATTGCGATTCTTCGAGGTCGCGATGTTGTTGCTGTTTGCCGCCGTACTGGCGGCCGACATCGCCGGCAGGCGCTGGCGGCTGCCGGGCGGCCCGGGCCTGGGTACCGCCCGCGCGTCGGGGCTCTTCGGCGCCGGGCTGCTGGCGCTCACGCTGGGCATGAGCCCGGGCGCGGAGGCGCAGACGCCGGACCGCGAATTGCTGCGCGAACTCGAGTCGCGCCTGCTCGAGCCGCCCGCCTGCGTGCCGCGTTGCGCGGAGATTGCGGCGGCCGAGGTCGAGGCCGGAGGCGACGGTATCGGCATGACACTGACGGTGCATGCCGCCGAGGACGTTGCCATACCGCTGCCGGGATCCGAGCGTGGCTGGCGTCCGCAGGCCATAGCGCTTGACGGCTCCGCCGCAGCACAGATCCTGCGAGCGGACGACGGGGCGCTCTGGTTACGCGTCTCGCCCGGCCGGCATACCGTCGTGCTGCGCGGCGCCGCGCCGGCCGCGGACAGCCTGGAAATCCCGTTTCCGACGCCGCCGCGCGTTATCGAGGTGGACGGTGAAGGCTGGCTGGTAGCCGGTATCAAGGATCGCCGGCTGCTGTCCGGTTCCCTGCAGCTCACGCGGCTGCAGTCGGCGGAAAGCGGCGAGGCGATACCGCGCTGGGAAAGCAGCCGATTCCCCGCGTTTGTCCGGGTCGAGCGCACGATCGAACTGGACCTGGACTGGCGCGTCACGACGACGGTCGTGAGGCTCGCGCCGGCGGAGGGGGCACTGACGCTCGAAATCCCGCTTCTCGACGGCGAGACCGTGCTGAGCGAACACGTCACCGCGGCCGATGGCTCGGTGCTCGTGTCCATGGAACCGGCCCAGCAGGCGGTGACCTGGGTATCCAGCCTGCGCCGCGAGTCGCCGCTGACGCTGGAGGCTGCGGCCGGTGAGCCGTGGCGGGAGGTATGGCGTATCGGTGTGGGCAGCATCTGGCATGCCCGGTTCAGCGGCGTCCCCGAGAGCGAATCACCGCACGGCAATGAAGGCGCCCGCGTCGCCGAGTTCCATCCGCGGGGCGGCGAACAGCTGACGATGACGACGACGCGCCCGGAGGCCACCGAGGGCACGACGCTCGCGTTCGACACCGTGAATCTCGCTATTTCGCAGGGCGAGCGCTCGAGTACGGCGCAGCTGACCCTGCAGTATCGAAGCACGCGCGGCGCCCAGCACGTCCTGCGGCTGCCCGACGGCGCCGAGGTAAGCGACGTGCGCATCGACGGCCGCGTCGAACCGCTGCGCGCCGACGGTCGCGACCTGACCGTGCCGATCCTGCCCGGCTCGCACACGATTGCCGTTACCTGGCGCGAGGACGAGGGCGTGGAACGCGTGGCGGCCACGCCCGCCGTCGACCTCGGCGCGCCTGCCAGCAACATCACGATGCGGCTCTCGCTGCCGCAGAACCGCTGGCTGCTCGGCACCAGCGGGCCGCGGCTCGGCCCGGCGGTACTCTACTGGTCCGAACTCGCGGTGCTGATCCTGTTCGCCTGGCTGCTCGGACGGATCGACTGGACGCCGCTGAAGACCCGGCACTGGCTGTTGCTCGGTCTCGGTTTCAGCACGTTCAACTGGCCGGTGCTGGCCATCGTCGCCGCATGGCTGCTCGCGGCCGGCGCACGCGAGCGATGGCGCGCACGGATGCCGTGGTGGCGCTACAACGCGACACAGGTCCTGTTCGCCCTGTTTACCGTGGTTGCACTGCTGTCAATCGTCGGCAGCCTGCCCGGCGGCCTGCTGGGAACGCCGGACATGCACGTGACCGGCAACGGCTCCAGCGGAAATTCGCTGGTCTGGTTTGCCGATCGCAGTGCGTCTGCGCTGCCGGTTGCTAAGGCATGGACTGCACCGCTATGGATCTACAAGGTCCTGATCCTGGCGTGGGCGCTGTGGCTCAGCTTCGCGCTGTTGCGCTGGCTGCCGTGGATCTGGCAGACCTTTGCAAAGGACGGCTTCTGGCGCTCGCGGAAGGGTGGCGACATCGACGCGCCGGCAGGGGGGCAATGACGGTGGGGAACTTGCAGCTCACGCAGCCCCGGCCGGCAACCTGGATCGCCGTGTTCACGGGAGTCCTGCTCTGGTCCGGTTTCGAGCCGAAGGACACGGTCACGTGGATGCTCGAGGTCGCGCCCGCGATCGCCGCCGCCGCCATCCTGTTTGCCACGCGCAACCGCTTTCCCCTGACGCGGCTGGCGTACGTGCTGATTCTCGTCCACGCCATCATCCTGATGGTGGGCGGGCATTACACGTATGCGGAGGTGCCGGTCGGCGACTGGTTCCGCGATCTCTTCGATTCGCCGCGCAACAATTACGACAAGCTCGGCCATCTCGCGCAGGGCTTCGTACCGGCAATCGTCGCTCGCGAGGTGACCATCCGGCTCAACGTGTTCAACGGCGCGGGCTGGAGAAACGTCTTCATCGTCAGCTTCTGCCTCGGCGTGAGCGCCTTCTACGAGCTCATCGAATGGTGGGTCGCGTTGCTGTCCGACGAGGCGGCCGATGCGTTCCTGGGCACGCAGGGCTATGTCTGGGACACCCAGTCCGACATGTTCCTGGCGCTCATCGGCGCGGTACTGGCGCTCGTCTCGCTCGGTCGGCTGCACGACCGCCAGCTCGCCGCGCTCGAGGGAGACTGATGGG
>DATHRM010000326.1:0-4341 GCA_035465295.1 Woeseiaceae bacterium
ATATAATCGGCGTTTCGCTTCGGCCAGTATCGACGTCATGAAAAACGTACCTGCAGCCAACCCGGCACCCCCCGCTATCTGTTTCGACCAGGAACTGATCGAGCGCTACGACGGCCGGGGGCCACGCTACACCTCCTACCCCACCGCCCTGCAGTTCAGCGAGCGGCTCGGCGAGTCGCAATATCGTGCCAATGCGCTCGCGAGCAATGCCGGCGGAGCACCCCTGTCGCTCTACGTGCACATCCCGTTCTGCCACTCGCTCTGCTATTACTGCGGCTGCAACAAGATCGTCACCCGCAACCAGGCGCGGGTCGAGCGTTACATGGAGATGTTGCACAAAGAAATCCGCATGCAGTCGGAACTCTTCGACCGCAGCCGGCAGACACAGCAGCTGCATTTTGGCGGCGGCACACCCACGTACCTCGACGACGAGCAGATGGACGCGCTGATGGCGGCATTGCGCAGCGCCTTCAATTTCGACGAGAGCGAAGCCCGCGAATTTTCCATCGAGGTGGACCCGAGGACCGTGGACGCCGACGGCATCAGGTACCTCACCGACCTCGGCTTCAACCGGCTCAGTCTCGGCATCCAGGATTTCGACCCGACCGTTCAGGAAGCGGTCAACCGCATGCAGTCTTACGAAGAGGTGTCGGGCCTCGTAAATGCGGCCCGGGCTGCGAACTTCAAATCGATCTCCTTCGACCTCATATACGGCCTGCCTCACCAGAACGTCGCGAGTTTCGACGCGACGCTTGACCGCGTCATCGGCCTGCGTCCCGACCGCCTCGCCGTCTACAACTACGCCCACCTGCCGGAGCGCTTCAAAGGCCAGCGCATGATCAACGCCGACGACATTCCGGCGCCCTCGACCAAGCTCGATATCCTGCACAGGACGATCGACCGGCTGGCCGAGTGCGGTTACGTCTACATCGGCATGGACCATTTTGCACTGCCCGACGACGACCTCGTGCTGGCTCGCGGCGACGGCACGTTGCAACGCAACTTCCAGGGCTATTCCACCCACGGCGGGTGCGACCTGATCGGCCTCGGCGTTAGCTCGATCTCGAGCATCGGCAACGTCTACGCGCAGAACGCCGTGACGACCATGGAATACGAGACGCTCATCGAGAACGGGCACCTGCCCGTGAAGAAGGGCGTTGCCGTGGACGATGACGACCTGCTGCGCGCCGACGTGATCCAGGCGCTGATGTGCTACGACCGGCTCGATTTCGACGCGTTCGATGCCAGCCATGGCGTCGACTTCCGGGACTACTTCAAGTCCGAACTCGAACGCCTGCAGCCGCTGGCGAGCGACGAACTGATCGAACTCGACTCGGACGGCATCGGCATCACCGCGAAAGGCCGGTTGCTGCTGCGCTGTATCGCGATGGTGTTCGACCGTCACCTGGCCGAGGTCGATACCGACAAACGCTTTTCCCGCGCGATCTAGAAAAGCGGTCGCGCTTCAGGAAGCGCTCCTACAGGAGCCCGCGATTGCCGTAGGAGCGGGCCTCGGCCCGCGATCGGTGTCCAGCCCTGCTACGAGACCTCGGTGAGCCAGCCGTGCGTATCCGGCGCATCGCCGTACTGGATAGCCTGCAGCGCCTTGCGCAGCTTCTCGGTGTTCGGCCCGGCGCCGCCGTCGCGCACCGCGGTTTCCTCGCCGTTGTACACGAGCGTGCCGACCGGGGTCAGGGTCGCCGCCGTGCCGGAGAGCGCGGCCTCGTAAGTGGGCACCCATTCGAACAGTTCCGCCACCGTGAAGTCCCGCTCGTTGACGCGGTAACCGAGATCCCTTGCCAGCGCTAGGATCGAGGCGCGCGTCATGCCGTGGAGGAAGGACGTGTTCAGCGGCTTGGTGATGATCTCGTCGTCGCTGATCAACAGGAAATTTGCGGCACCGGTCTCCTGCACGTCGCCGCCCGGGCAGAACAATACCTGGTCGACGCCGTACTTCTCCTTCGCGTCGAGCGTCGGCCCGAGGGCTGCCGCGTAGTTGCCGCCCGTTTTCGTGCTGCCGAGTTGCTCCGTGGAGCGCGCGAACGTGTCGGCGACGAGCAACTTGAGCGGCCTGGCACCGCCGGCGAAATAGTCACCCACCGGCGACGCCAGCACGAACAGGATTGCCTCGGTCGACGGCGCAGCCGCCGCGCCGATATTCGGCAAGGTGCCGATCAGGGTTGGCCGCAGGTAAAGCGAACTGGGCGGCTGCGGGATGTCATCGATCTGCTCGCGCACGAGGTCCTCGACCATTCCCGCCAGCAGGTCGGCGTCCGGGATGGGGAGGTGCAGCGACTTCGCGCTCTTCTGCATGCGCGCGACGTGGTCGTGCAGGCGAAAGATGCGCGCCTTGCCGTCCTGCCAGCGATAGGCCTTGAAGCCCTCGAAACAGGTGCTCGCGTAGTGAAAGACGTGAGATGCCGGGTGCAGCGGCAGCGGCGCGAGCGGTTCGATCGCCGCCTCGCCCCAGCTGCCATTCTCAAAACGCGCGATCGCCATGTGATCGCAAAAGACGGTGCCGAATTGAGCCATGGGAATTCTAATCTGGATTAAAAGCCGGGGGCGATAACTGTGCCATTAAATGACTACTGTTGGCCAGCCCCGAAGCGCCCGCCTAGAAACTCGGCGGCGTACAGGCCGAAATCAGTTCGCAGGGCTCGCTGCCCGGGTTCATGAAGCTGTGCGGCTGATTGCTCCTGAAGTAGTAGGCATCGCCGGCTCGCAGGATGACCGACTGGTCACCAACGGTAACCTGCAGCCTGCCCGCCAGGATCAGCCCGCACTCCTCGCCTTCATGCGTAATCGCGTGCTTGCCCGTGCCGGCACCGGGCTGGTAACACTCCTTGATGAACTGGATGGCCTTGCCGGTCAGGTTGGCGCCGACCTGCAGGAAGGACACGCCACCGTCGGCGATCTCCGTCAGTTCGTCGGCACGAAAGAAGACGCGGTCCGGTGTTTCGGGCTCGTCGCTGAAGAACTCGGAGAGGCGGACCGGGATGCCATCCAGCACTTTTTTCAGCATGCTGACGGTCGGGTTAAGCTTGCCGGCCTCGATCTGGGAGATCGTGGCATTGGCCACCCCGGACTGCCTGGCCAGCTGCCGCTGTGAGAGGCGGTGACGCAGGCGAATCTGCTTCAGCCGCGGACCAATGGGCTGCTCCATCGTCGCTCTCCATGTTTTGTTTAGCTTACTGAACATTCTGTGAAAATCAGTCAATTAAATCAAGGACTTAATAATTCTCACATAACCGATTGTTTAACATAGCTGCTCGGGCGTACACTCAAGCGGTTATTGTCTGGTCAGATTGGAGCAGCCACGCAATGAGCGCACCCGCCGAGAAACTTGACGCCTTCTGGATGCCGTTTACCGCCAACCGGGATTTCAAGAAAAAGCCCCGCATCATCACGTCGGGCAGCGGCCACCACTACACGACACTCGACGGCGACAGGATCTACGATCTTTTCGCGGGCCTGTGGACAACGGGCATCGGCCATTGCCACCCGAAGATCGTCGAAGCCGTGCAGAAGCAGGTCGCGCAGCTCGACTACTCGATGACGTTCCAGTCGGGCAACGACAAGTCGTTCGCCCTGGCCGAGCGAGTCACGAACATGGCGCCCGAAGGGTTCAATCACTGCTTCTTCACCAACTCGGGCTCGGAATCGGTCGATACTGCGCTGAAGATCGCGCTCGGGTATCACCGCGCCCGTGGCGAAGGCAACCGGACCCGGCTCATCGGCCGCGAGCGCGGCTACCACGGCGTCAATTTCGGCGGCATGTCGGTGGGCGGCATGGTGCCCAACCGCAAGGTTTTCAGCCCTGCCCTGCTGCCGGGCGTGGACCACATACGCGCGACGATGGACATCGAGCACACGGCGTTCTCGCGCGGCCAGCCGCAATGGGGCGCGCACCTGGCCGACGACCTCGAGAGGCTCGCGGCACTTCACGACGGCAGTAACATCGCCGCCGTCATCGTCGAACCGGTGGCCGGATCGACCGGCGTATTGCCGCCGCCGGTCGGCTACCTCGAACGGCTCCGGGAAATCTGCGACAAGCACGGCATCCTGCTGATCTTCGACGAGGTGATCACGGCATTCGGCCGCGTCGGCAAGGCGTTTGCCGCCGAACGGGTCGACGTCATGCCGGATATCATCACGACGGCGAAGGGCCTGACGAACGGCGTGATCCCGATGGGTGGTGTACTGGTTCGCGACCATATTTACGACGCGTTCATGCAGGGACCCGACTTCATGATCGAGCTGTTTCACGGCTACACGTACTCGGGACACCCGGTCGCGGCCGCCGCCGGGCTTGCCGCAATGGACGTTTACCAGGAAGAAGGC